>NZ_SLUN01000018.1 GCF_004340685.1 Hydrogenispora ethanolica
TTCAAGGTCCGTTTTGGGCTTGCTCATGGAACTTGGGGGGTTCGCTGAATCGGCTTTTTGAGGGCGTTTTCCCCTGTTCAGCGAACCCTAATTAAATTCAACTTATATGGTAAAGAACCCAAATCAGGAAATACTACACGCTGAGGAGTGATCATCTTGAATAGGCAGGAAGCAAAACGAATCATCGAATCGTATGGAGTAATCGAGGTCCGACATGCTCAAGCACCGGTTTGGATCGAACAAATCAACGATGACGAAACCGCCGAAGTGAGGGAGCTAAATACGGACATCCGAATGGAAGTCCCACTCGCTGAGTTAGAGAGAAGCTCTATCCCGGCCGACCATGAATGGTAAAAAAAAGAGCCCTTCCCTTTTTCGGGGAAGAGCTCCTTGCTCTAACTTATCCGTAGTATTTGGATCGAAGCATTGACATTGTCCTGGACGCCATCGACGTTTTGTAGCAAAGCAACGGTGTTGAAGGAAGTATGGTTCCGGATGGTGAGAGTGGCCGGTGCAGTGATGCTGACAATAACGTGTCCGGTATTCTCCACGTTTGCAGCGCCCACCCCGTATATCGAACCGGGAATGAGTACACCGTTTAAAAATAGCGCGAATTGATTGACTCGGTCAGCTACCACTGTAAACATAATACTGTAAACACCGCTGCTAGTGATGAGTATCTCTGCACTTCCAGGTGTATGGGAGATGCCTCCTACAATTAAACCGTTCGTATCCAGTGGTACATCGGTTTCTGCAGGTATGCTGGGAACAATCGTTGTATTATAAATATATGCATAATCGGTGGATACCAATGGTCCAGTCGGTCCAACGGCTCCGGTCGGTCCTACCGCACCAGTCGGCCCTACGGCTCCGGTTGCTCCAGTCGCTCCGGCTACTCCTGTTGCTCCGGTAGGCCCTACAGCCCCGGTTGGTCCTACGGCTCCGGCGGCTCCAGCTACTCCCGTGGCTCCAGTCGGTCCAACGGCTCCGGTCGGCCCTACCGCACCAGTCGGCCCTACGGCTCCGGTTGCTCCAGTCGCTCCGGCTACTCCTGTTGCTCCGGTAGGCCCTACAGCCCCGGTGGGTCCTACGGCTCCGGTGGCTCCAGCTACTCCCGTGGCTCCAGTCGGTCCAACGGCTCCAGTCGGTCCCACAGCTCCAGTCGGCCCTACCGCACCGGTTGGTCCTACAGCTCCAGTGGCTCCTACCGCTCCGGTGGCTCCTACCGCTCCGGTGGCTCCAACGGCTCCGGTAGCTCCAACGGCTCCGGCAGCGCCAGTCGGTCCAGTTGGTCCTGCAGCTCCGGTCGGTCCTACCAAGCCAGTGGCTCCAGTCGGTCCAACCGCTCCAGTTGGTCCAACCGCTCCGGTGAGTCCAGTTGGTCCAGTTGGTCCAGTAGCGCCACTCGGTCCTACCAATCCGGTGGCTCCAGTCGGCCCGGTGGGCCCTGCGGCTCCGGTCGGTCCTACCAAGCCTGTAGCTCCAGTCGGTCCTACAGCTCCGGTTGCTCCCGTTGCTCCGGCTACGCCTGTAGCTCCGGTCGGCCCTACGGCTCCAGTCGGTCCCGCAGCTCCCGTTGCCCCGGTTAAGCCTGTAGCTCCGGTCGGCCCTACGGCTCCGGTTGCTCCCGTTGCTCCGGCTACGCCTGTGGCTCCGGTCGGCCCTACGGCTCCAGTCGGTCCCGCAGCTCCGGTTGCCCCGGTTAAGCCTGTGGCTCCGGTCGGCCCTACGGCTCCTGTGGCTCCCGTTGCCCCGGTTAAGCCTGTAGCTCCGGTCGGCCCTACGGCTCCGGTTGCTCCCGTTGCTCCGGCTACGCCTGGGGCTCCGGTCGGTCCTACAGCTCCGGTTGCTCCCGTTGCTCCGGCTACACCTGTGGCTCCGGTCGGTCCTACAGCTCCGGTCGGCCCCGCAGCTCCGGTTGCCCCGGTTAAGCCTGTAGCTCCAGTCGGCCCTACGGCTCCGGTTGCTCCCGTTGCTCCGGCTACGCCTGGGGCTCCGGTCGGCCCTACAGCTCCTGTTGCTCCCGTTGCTCCGGCTACACCTGTGGCTCCGGTCGGTCCTACAGCTCCGGTTGCTCCCGTTGCTCCGGCTACGCCTGTGGCTCCGGTAGGCCCTACGGCCCCAGTCGGTCCTACAGCTCCGGTCGGCCCCGCAGCTCCGGTTGCCCCGGTTAAGCCTGTAGCTCCAGTCGGTCCTACAGCTCCGGTTGCTCCCGTTGCTCCGGCTATGCCTGTGGCTCCTGTCGGTCCTACAGCTCCGGTTGCTCCCGTTGCTCCGGCTACACCTGTGGCTCCGGTCGGCCCTGCAGCCCCAGTAGGTCCAACAGCTCCCGTCGGCCCTACGGCTCCAGTCGGTCCTACAGCTCCAGTCGGTCCTACAGCTCCTGTTGCTCCCGTTGCTCCGGCTACACCTGTGGCTCCGGTCGGCCCTACGGCTCCAGTCGGTCCTACAGCTCCGGTCGGTCCTTTGGCTCCGGTCGGTCCAACACATCCAGTTGGCCCAATGCAACCATGTTTTCCAAAGCCTTCAGGTCCTACCGTCCCGGTTATATCATTGGATTCAGTTAGGCTAATTGGGCCTCCAACTATTGGAACTTGAATGAATTTTTGCAGAGCTTCGTTGATCGTGTATGAAAATGCCGCAACGGAAGATGCGAGAGTGGGGAAGCGTACTGATAGTGTCAATAGTTTATCGACTGTTACCTGAAGAACGTTAATAACACCTTGAGTATTGCCTGCCGCAAAACAGGAGAGCGCCACTTCGACATCTTCGGACAGCATTTCTCTTAAGTCATTGGAAACATTCAATTCCTGAATGCTATCTCGAATTGCAATGAGTAGTGACTCAAGATTGGAAATATCTGACGAATCATTATTCAAAAAGAATCACCTCTCCTTCTTTCGCTACCATCATACGAAATAAATATGGATAAGGAGTTATTGCAGAAGACACTTTATCCAAGAAAATGCCAATTGGAACCAAAAAGCATGCCTGCCAACAGCATTTTTTCTTGAGTCCGTTCGATATTTTAGGCAATATTTTTGTCACTTATCGAGAAAAGTTTTAAATAAACATCTGTATGATAAAAAGAGACCCATTGTATAACAGCATACAACGAATCTCCTGAGAACCTAGCATGAATATACCGGGTTATCGCCTAAGCAACATAACCCTTCAACCCTATCTCCTCAGCCACTTTTTGCATTCCCTGGATTGTTTCATCAATCACCCGATCGAGATCCATGCCCAGCAACGAAACGCCTTCCATAATCACTTCCCGGTTGACTCCAGCCGCGAAACTCTTCTCTTTCCATTTTTTCTTCACTGATTTCACTTCCAAGTCGAGCACACTCTTGCTGGGTCGGACCATGGCAGCGGCAGCAATAAGCCCGGTAAGCTCATCGATGGTATAAAGAACTTTCTCAAGATTGCTCAGGGGCTCTATGTCACAACACAGTTTCCAGCCATGGCTTTGAATCGCGCGAATATATTCCTCCGGCCAATTGCGTTCGGCAAGGATCTCCCGGACCTTAATGCAATGTTGTTCCGGGTATTGTTCATAATCAAGGTCATGCATCAGACCGATTAATCCCCACAATTCCGGTTCTTCCCCGTACAGCTGTGCGAAATGGCGCATCACAGCCTCCACGGTCAACGCATGTTTAATCAAACTCTCATTTCGGTTAAACTCAGTAAGCAGGGAAAACGCTTCAGCTCGATTGGGATTTATTACCGTCATTGCAAAACCTTCTTTCTTGTCACAATTTTCATGACCAGCTCGCAAGCTTTGGTTGGCCACTTGTCCTACTTTAAATATCTCCGTGCGAAAATTTCTGATATATTCTTTATTTTTATGGACTTCCCTGCAATTTCCATCGGGATTAACAATTCTGAAACTTCAATCTGACTATAACTTACCAAAAATGTTACTATAAACCAAACTGTTTTTTGAGCCCCGCAAGCCGTTTATCCACTCCGCTTTCACCCGGCAACAACCTTCGAAAGCCGAAAAGCGGTATTTGAGTCAGGTTTCGCTCCTTCAAACATTGCCTGAGCTCTTCAATGAAAACTCCGGAGCCTTCTTTTTCAGAAACATCACGATCGTGGCCGAGCATCGTCCCCTTGCCCTTGGTAACCTCCACACCACAGGAAGGACTGGGATTCATCCCAAGAATTCCAACTACCTCATAATCATGGTTGCTATAGGCCTCTATCTCTTCCGCTACTTGCTCCGCTAATTTTCGAAAGCCGACGCGCAATTCGTCCTCCGGGAGTAATCCGTAAAACTCCTTTTCCAGGCCGAGACAGCGGAATTCCGGACAAGGCATCTGCACAATTCCGACTCCGTTATCGACCAAAAAGCGGATCAAAGGCTCTGTGGAGCCGCGATAAGCGCTCCCGCCCGGGAAACGGGGATTGGTATTCAAAAAACAGTGCGCTAAAAACAATACCCGTCGGCCACGCCGGTCATTCAAGAACAAATAGCCCAAACGAAAAGCATCGGCAAAATTTCCGTAGAATGAAATCTCCCCGGTAGCCCATAGTCCGATGAAGAACGGCAGCTCCCCCTCCAGGATCTTTGATAATACCGTTATGGAACAAGCTAGCTGAAGATCCGGATCCTCGACTGGGGAAACAAAGCAGAGCCGGGCCGCTTCAGAACGCCAGTAGAACGATTCGCCATCAACATCCCAACGAATCGTTCGCTCCCATCCTTGCAAACGCCGGGACGATTGGGCATTTTGATGAACCCGGTCCAATAATTGCTCTAAAAGGATCTTACGATTACTCAACTTCTATCACTCCTTCATCGGTCGCAGAGTGGGGGGCAAAACGGCTTGCAGTGCACCTCTTACGCAAAAAACATCCCTTTGGCAGCCAAATTCAATATACCACCAAAAAAAACAAGTATCAAGCAGACATTTAACATTTATTTCTAACCACGACGATTGCGAAGCCGCTTGCGGAAATGAAAATTATCCTGTGTTTTCGCTCTTCGAAATGAGTGGAACGCATCTTCATATCAATCCGGAATGTTCAATATTTTTCCCAAGATGGTATATACCGAAAATCCTGCTAAGAAGTACAACTGTTACAAACCGCAATAAAAGTCTATAATTCATTTATTGGCTCAGCTTTATTGCATGAGATCGTGTTTCATAATTAAAAACGATGTTCCATATGCAACAACATTAATCCTTAGTCTATATGATTTACGAAAATAACGAACGCTTCACCGTTTTTTCGCAAATCATTTGATTCAAATCATGTCGTTGCATATAGAAGCGTTGTGATAAACCCTGTCCGAAGGCCAGGGTGAACACAAAAGCTCTGTCTGGAACATTATCACATTTGCCTCTGGGCAAATGATTTATGAAACCGGTCTCCAAAACTACGAATGGAGGTCTCCAATGCGATTCACTCTCAAAAAAACTTCACTAAAGTATCTAGTAACTCTCTCTGCAACAATGGTACTCGTATTCTCCAGTATCGCGATGGCTAACTCCAAGGCAACGACCGCCGTCTCCAATGAGGGGACAATCATTGTTCAAGATGGGCAATCCGGAGCGGTCATCTTCGAAAGGAACGGCACGTACTACTTTGGGTATACCAACTCCCAACAACTCGTCAACCACGGCGAGATCCGGCCAAAAGAGATTTTGGTGAAATACAAAAAACCAGATCCCGGCAAAAATCGCTTGACGGTTCAAGGTATGGAGTCAGTCCAAGAAACCGTCAAAAAATATTCCGGATCAACCCGACAGATCAATGACCAGCTTCGCCTGGCATTGGTCAAAGTTCCCCAGGACAAAGATTACTTCCAAACCATGCAGGAACTGAAGAAAAACTCAGTGGTTGAATACGCGGAACCCAACTATGTTCTGCGCGCCCAAGCCGCGCCCAACGATCCTTACTACGCCCGACAGTGGGGACCCCAGACAATCCATGCCGAAGCGGCCTGGAGTAAGATTGACGCCACCAAACGGGCCGGGGTCACGATCGCCATTTTAGACACGGGAATCAACGCGATGCACGAAGATTTGCAGAGCAGCATCGTTTCCGGGTTCAATGTGGTGAATAATAACAATAATACCAACGATGGAATGGGTCACGGCAGCCATGTGGCCGGGATCGCCGCTGCGGCGGTTAACAATGGCAAAGGAATAGCCGGGATTGCAGGCGGCAGTAAAATCATGCCTGTCAAGGTTCTCGGGGAGAACGGTTCCGGAGATTTATCGACGATCATCAATGGGATTAAATACGCTACGGACCATGGCGCTCAAGTAATTAGCATGAGTCTGGGCGGTGCCGGATCCAGCCAGGCCTTGCAAGATGCGGTAAACTACGCCATAAACCGTGGAGTCAGCGTGGTAGCCGCCTCCGGCAATGAAAACGGACCGGTGGATCTCCCGGGTAATTGCAAAGGCGTTATCACCGTTGGCGCCATCGACCGGACAGGAATGCGTGCTTCCTACTCCAATTATGGCCCGGAAATGGATGTCATCGCACCCGGCTCTGACATCATGAGCAGCTATATCGGGGGTGCTTCAAGCTATACGACAATGAGTGGAACTTCCATGGCGACACCGTTTGTCGCCGGAGTGGTGGCATTGGTTCGCGCTGCCAACCCCAACCTGACCCCGGACGAAGTTACCGCAATCATTCAGCAGTCCGCCACCGACAAAGGCCGGGCCGGTTTCGATAATGAGTACGGCTATGGCGTGGTTGACGCGGAGCAAGCGGTGAATCTGGCTTTGAAGGGAAACGGCAATTCCAGTCCTGCGCCGGTGCCAACTCCGAATCCGACGCCGGCGCCTTCACCCGCGCCGCAACCCAGTATCAATCTGGCGCTCAACAAGACAGCAATCGCTTCTTCGGTCGAGTCTCAGACCCGGAACGCAGCGAAGGCGTTTGATGGCACCACCGCGACCCGTTGGGCCAGCCGGGAAGGGATCGATCCTCAGTGGATCCGGGTCGATCTGGGTAAAACCAGTACCATTGGCAAAGTAGTCCTCAAATGGGAGACTGCTTACGCCAAAAGCTATAAGATTCAAGTATCGAATGACGCCATCCATTGGGCAACTGTCTACTCTACTACTTCCGGAACAGGCGGAACCACAACCCTGACCGGTTCGGCGATCGGACGCTATGTCCGGATGTACGGAATCCAACGAGGTACTCCCTATGGCTACTCTCTGCGGGAGTTCGAAATTTACGGAAAATAAGCCCATGATCCTGAGAACCGCCAAAGAGGCTGCTCCAAACGAGCAGCCTTTTTTTATTGTTGGTTCCAGAAATCCGGGAGCAAAAAAAACCTTATTATATGGCTATATAGGATGAAATAAATATCTTTACTATATTTGCATAGTAAAGCCGAATGCAAATGAAATCAAGGCGGAATTTATTTCATCCTATTACAGCAGTAATAAGTTGAATTAAATCCCTTCATGTTGCCATCATGGCCGGCTTTAGGGACATGGACATGATGCTTATAGAAATTTAATTCAACTTATATACCCTATGTATAGCACTGATTCTCCGACAATAAATATATAAAGATCAAACCGCTCACCCAACGTCGCCAAACCACACCTTCCATCCGCCAAAATCGCAACCGTGGGCTTCAAGTCAGAGTCCGACCATCATATGGCCTTGCCTCGGCCAGTCCGAAGGCCCTCTGTTGAAGATCGGTGGCAAAGTCCTTTTATCAAATCAAAAAAATTTTAAGTTTCGATACAACCGGAGGGCGCTTTGAAAAGAAGTCAAGTTCAGCTTCTGCTATTGATCCTTTTTGCTTTGGGATTCTGCGGCGAAAAGCTTGTTTCCATGGCGCTTGCCGGGCTGACGATTCAAACGCTGAATCAAGCGGCGGAGATCCAAGACCCTCACCCCTTTGGCCGCCCGGTTGAGGGTCCGTTGCAATGGGAAAATGACCCGCAATTTCAAGCCATTTGTCAAAAATACGGCGCCACCTTGCGAATGGCGGCTTTTCAAACCACTCTGCCCGATCCCTTACCCGGAGAAGAATACAATGTCGCTTTAGGCGCCCGGATCTTATCCGGGGCCATCGCCGAGCCGGGCAAAACCTTCTCCCTGAATAAGCGGATCGGACCTTACTCCGCCAAGCGAGGTTATCAAGACGGTCCAACCTATGTCGGGACTCAGGTTTTTCTATCGATTGGCGGGGGTGTTTGTAAAATTGCCTCCACCTTATACAATGTCACGATGCTCGCCAACTTGCCCATTGTGGAACGTCATCCCCACAGCATGCTCGTTCCTTATGTTCCAGCCGGGCAGGATGCCACCGTGGCCGACGGCGGCAAGGACTTCAAGTTCAAAAACGACCGGGACTATCCGCTCCTGATCTGGTCGGGCACAAAAGATAATACTTTATCCATTGCATTTTACGGCCGTTCTGTTCCGCCCAAGGTTACTTGGAGGCATCAAATTATGAACCGTCAAAAGACTTACACGGTATATCGGTATAATAAAAATTTGGCGCCGGGCATTGAAAAAACCGTCATCCCCGGAGCGGATGGACTCACCGTGAAGACTTGGGTGATCATTGCCGCTCCCCCGACGCAGCCTTGTGAGAAATATCTTGGAATGGATTATTACCGACCGTTACCCAACGTCGTGGAACGCGGCCCCATGAAACAACGGGGGAATGGCACATGAATGCCGTCTTTTTGGCCCTTTTTGGCGCCCTATGTTGGGGAATCGCTCCCCTGTTCGGCAAGGTCGGGCTGCGCGGCATCAACCCTTATGTCGGCCTCTCCGCCCGGACCATCATTACTGTCTGTTTAGTGACGGGATTTATTCTCGGCCAGGGTGGGCTGGAAAAGATCGCATCCATTCCGGCCCGCCGCTGGCTGTATTTAGCAGCCGAAGCCTTCTTCGCCACTTTTATCGGCGATCTTGCCTATTATGCGGCGATCAAGAAAGGGGCCATCGGGCAGACTTCCCTCATCTTATCCACCTCTCCGCTCATCACTTTATGGGCCGGCTGGTTCTTCCTGGGCGAAGCGCTCTCTCCCGCCAAGATCTGTGGCGCAGTCCTCATCATCATCGGTTTGGTGTTAATCGGATTCAAAAGCTGATCCCGCGCGATAATAAGTCCGAGCAATGCTACTTTGACACCTCGTTTTCTCATTCCGCATGCTGTCCCCTCACTCTCGCCGCCTCCCCCGGTCTAAAGAAAACGGCTCCCCATAATAGACTATACGAATCATCCATTCATGGCCAGTGCGCCGGCAGCGGACGGGCCATTGCGTATAGATTGGAGCTGTCAGCAAGATCTGGATTCAATTCATGGAATTCCCGGTCCTATTACGGACGATGTTATGTTAAGATGGCAATTGTTCTGCTTAAATATAACCAGATCATCATCATGAGATAAAGGGGGTTTTGCTATGAAAAAGAATAAAGTGCCGTCGCTTATCGTCTTTATTGCCATTAGCCTGGCCCTGGTTTCGCTCAGTGGTTTGGTTCTGGCATACCGGACAACTTCAAAAGACGAGATGCAAGGAGAAAAAACGTCCGAGGTTGCGACTCCTGAGGACGCACCGGCGCCACCGGCCGCGCCGCCAGCACCGCAGCCGGATCAAGAACAGCCGGAAGTAGCGGTCGTGAAGCCGACAGCCGCCATCCCGGATAATTGTCTGCCGCTTCAAACCATCCTGAATCAGCGGGGATTGACAGTTTCAGGGCATAAGCTCGTAATTTATGTGAAAAAATCGGCCAAAGTTCTATCGTTGTATTTAGATGGTGAACTGTTAAAAAGCTACCATGTGGAACTTGGCGATTCCGGTTTGGCTGACAAGCAGGTCTCCGGCGACCACCGGACTCCGGAAGGGACCTTCTACATCACGGAGAAGTCGAAGCTCATCCCTTCTGATGAATTTCTGGGCTCCCGTTGGTTCCGATTGAGCTATCCCAATGTCGAAGATGCCGAGCGGGGCCTCAGACAGGGATTGATCGACCAGGCGACCCGGGATGCAATCGTGGAAGCCAATGCGAATTACACCACCCCGCCGCAACGAACGGCCTTAGGCGGCGGCGTCGGAATCCACGGCGGCAGTCGTTCCAGCTTGGGTCCGAACTGGACCTGGGGTTGCGTCGGCCTGTCCGATCGGGATGTTGAGGAATTCTTTGACTATATTGCCGTGGGCACAACGGTTGTAATCGAACCTTGATTGAATCTTTTCGAATGAAGTTTTTGAAAGAAAAGACCATCGCCAGGCAACGATGGTCTTTTCCGGTATCAATAATCTCTGCCGCTCAGGCGCACACATCCACCCATTCTCCCCCGTGACCGGCTCCAATTGGGATGGGCTGATCCGGACCGCTGAATTGGGGGAGCCTCCCGCCGGAAAAACATAATCGAACTCTCGCAAGGACTGATCGAGATAGATCGCCAGCCGTTGTTTTAACCCGAAGGGGCAGACACCGCCAACCGGGTGGCCGGTTACCTCCAAGACCTCGTCGGACTTGAGCATTTTGGCTTTTTCTTTGAAGTATTCCTTATACTTCCGGTTGTCCACTCGGGCATCACCTTTGGCCACGATCAAGACATCCCGTTCTTTCAGCCGGAAAGCCATTGTCTTGGCGATGCGCGCCGGCTCGACCCCCAGGGTTTAAGCGGCCAGCTGAACCGTAGCGCTACTCTCAGCCAGTTCGATTACGCTCAGATCGAGCTTCAATTCTCCAAACTGTTGTTTGACACTCTCTACACTCATCGTTCCTTTTCACTCCTTGCCCCCCGCCCGGCGGAATCCCAAGACGGCTTATTGGACCGGGGGCTTTTTCATGGTCAAAGCGATCCGTTTGCGAGTCTGATCGACTTCAAGCACCCGCACTTCGACAATATCTCCCACCGCCACCACGTCCGTGGGATTTTTGACATACTTGTCGCTCAACTGCGAAATATGCACCAAGCCATCCTGCTTGACGCCAATGTCCACAAAAGCGCCGAAATCGACCACATTCCGGACGGTTCCGGTGAGAACCATTCCCGGCCGGAGATCCTCCATGGACAGCACATCGGTGCGGAAGACTGGCTTTGGGAGGTCCTCGCGCGGATCGCGGCCCGGTCTGCTCAACGAATCAATAATGTCCTTGAGAGTCGGTCGGCCCACTTCCAACTCCCGGGCCATCTTGTCGACATCCAGCAGTTGCAGTTTCATCCGCAAAAGCCCCAAGCGCTCCTTGTCCCGGATGTCGGCCACTGTAAATCCCAGTTTTTCCAACAGCCGGCACGCCACGGGATAGGATTCCGGATGAACCCAGGTAGCATCGAGCGGCTGGTCGCCGTCGGCGATCTTTAAAAAGCCCGCCGCCTGAATAAAAGCTTGTTCGCCAAGGCGTTTGACCTGGAGCAGTTGAGTCCGGTTAGAAAATTTGCCGTTCGTTTCCCGGAAGACCACGATATTCTTGGCCACTGCCGGTTGGACTCCGGCCACATATTGCAGCAGGGAAGGCGAGGCCGTGTTGAGATCGACGCCTACAAAGTTGACGCAGGACTCGACCACTCCTCCCAGCGTCTCCGTCAGTTTTTTCTGGTCAACGTCATGCTGGTAAAGGCCTACTCCGATCGATTTGGGGTCAATCTTCACCAGCTCGGCCAGCGGGTCCTGAATCCGACGGGCAATGGAGACGGCGCCGCGCATCGAAACATCCAGTTCGGGAAATTCCTCTCTGGCGAGCTTCGAGGCAGAGTAGACCGAAGCCCCGGCTTCGCTGACGATACAATAAGCAATTTGCCGGGTTTCCAGCCGGTGCAATAACTCGGCGACCAGTGTCTCCGTCTCGCGGGAGGCAGTCCCATTCCCGACCGAAATCAGGTTGACCCCGTGCGTTTCGATGAGCTCCTGCAGCTTTGACAATGCTTCTTCCCGTTTCTGCTGAGGCGGATGCGGGTAGATCGTGTCCGTATCCAATAGTTTGCCGGTCTCATCGACCACCGCCGCCTTGCAGCCGGTCCGGAAGCCGGGATCGATCCCCATCACCCGGATATTTGGAACCGGCGCTTGCAGGATCAGATTCCTGAGATTAAGGCCGAAAACCCGAATGGCATGCTCTTCGGCGACGGTTGTGAGATGCGCGCGCAACTCCCGTTCCAGCGAAGGAAAGAGCAGCCGTTTATAGCTGTCGCTGACCGCCTCCGTCAGTTCGGTGGTAAAAAGGGATTTAGGATTGATCACCACCAGCTGCCGCAGTTTGGCGACGGCAATTTCGTGGTCCAATTCCAGGCCCACCTTGAGAGCGTCCTTATCCTCGCCGCGATTCAACGCCAAAACCCGGTGCGGCGGTATTCTCTTCAAAGGCTCCCGGTAACTGGCGTACATTTTGAATTCGTCCAATCCGTCCGGATCGTTCTCCGGCCCGGCCTTCGCTTCGGAAGCGATGAGCGCCTGGTCCCATAACAATTCCCGCAAGATCTTCCGATACGCGGGGTCGTCGGCGATTCTCTCGGCAATTATGTCCTTCGCCCCCGCCAATGCCGCCTCCATATCGGCCACGCCCAGTTCGGCGTCGACGAATGGCCCGACCCATTCCGCCAAAGTTCCTTCCGCGATGGTTTGGCTCCAGATCTGGTCGGCCAACGGCTCCAGCCCCCGTTCCTTGGCAATCATCGCCCGGGTGCGTTTTTTCGGCTTATAGGGCCGGTAGAGATCTTCCAACTCCTGAAGCTTGGTCGCAGCCCCGATGGCCGCCGCCAATTCGGGGGTCATTTTCCCCTGCTCATCAATGGAATGACTGATTTCACTCTTGCGAGCCTCGAGATTGCGCAGGTAATTCAGCCGCTCCTCGACGCTGCGGATCTGTTCCTCGTCCAGTTCGCCGGTCATCTCTTTCCGGTAGCGGGCAATAAACGGAATCGTATTTCCGTCATCCAGCAATTGCACGGTATTGGCCACTTGGCGGGGGGCAATTTTGAGTTCGGCGGCGATTGTTTTTACCAGGTCCATGTCGTAGCTCCTTCAAACAGAATCGATATATCTCAAGTCGAGTTTTTTCCAGGCGCTAGTTGCGATCTAATTTATCGTCCCACACTTAAAAAATTATAACGGCCCAAATTGGAAAAAACAAGCGATAAAAAAAGAAGCCTCACGGCTTCCGGGAATACCCTAATCAATCATGGACCTCCACGGCTTTTTTGGTCATGGGAATGACTCCCGATTTTCCATTCTGGGCATCGATTACCAGCATCGGTTCCTCGTTGGGCTTGATCAAGCCGATCTGATGACCCCGTTCCTCCACGTAACTCATGGTCATCATCCTGGCCCGCTCCTTTTTCAATTGGGCTAATTGCTGTTCCAACGAATGATGTTTGTTCCTTAAATCATATATCTCTTGCGATTTCATCACGCAACTGTAAACTCCCTCCATGAGAGGGAATAACACGACCCGGCATGAAACGAACATTACCAGACCCCATGTCAGAAATGGCCAGAATGAACGGGGCCGAAACCGGAAACGGCGCCGAACCTGAGTTGAATCATTCCGAACCGGCGAACTCTCTTCCGAAACAAATGGATTAGGGCGTTGATAATTTCGCATGGATCTCAACCCGGCTCCGCCTCGCTTTCATCGGCTTCCGCAATTCCAAGCGCGGCCCCGGGTAGGATGATTACCACCTCGTAGCCTTTGCTCTTGGCCCGGTTATAAAGCGTCCCGACCGTACTCGGGGTCAATTGGAGACGCTTGGCAATGGCTTCGGTGCTCTCTCCTGTCTCTTTAAGCACGACGACCTGCCGTTCCCGAAAACTCAGGTTTTCTACGCCTCGAATTTCTATTTTCATTATACCACCGCAACTACAAAATTTCTACAAAATTACTACAAAATTTTATATCTCTATTATAAACCCAAGTCGTCAAAAAACCAATACAAAAAGAGCCGCCTGTCCGATGACAACGGCTCTTTTCAAGAACGGAACTGCAATTAACCCTTTGGTTTAAAAATGACGGCGACTAAAAAGCCAAAAACAATGGCGGCTGTAATCCCGGTACTCGTTAATTCGAACATTCCGGTCAAGACACCCAAAGGGCCATTGAGTTTTGCTTCGGCGATGGCCCCTTTGACCAAGGAGTTCCCAAAGCTTAAAATGGGCATGCTGGCCCCGGCTCCGGCAAAACGAATCAGTTTTTCATAAAGTCCCAGTCCTCCCAGGATGCCTCCGCAGACTACCATTCCGACTAAAATATGACCCATGGTAAACTTGGTCTTGTCGTAGATCAGCTGGCCAATCAGGCAGATCAACCCGCCGACCAAAAAAGCTTTTACATACATCATGCGGCTTCCCTCCGCTGAGCTTTTCAATATCCAAATCTGAATCCATCCGCAAAATTGCTACATTTCCAAGCTAATCGCTTGGGCGACGCAAGGAATGTTTTCGCCTTGCTGACATGAGAGCGGGCTGTGCATGGCCCCGGTGGCCACCAATAAAACCTTTTTCAAGTTGCCCCGGAGCAATTGTTGGTAAACATAGCCGTAAACGACACTCGCAAAACAGCCGCAGCCGCTTCCGCCCGAACCGACCCGCGGATCATCGAGATCATAGATCAGCATGCCGCAATCCTGGTAATTTTTGCTCAGATCCAGGCCCTGAGTATCTTTCATCCATTGGATCGCCAATTCATGGCCTACCTTGCCGAGATCCCCGGTCAGGATCAGGTCGTAATCAAGCGGTTGGAGCCCGGTATCATTAAAATGGGCGCTTAGGGTATCGACTGCTGCCGGGGCCATCGCCGCGCCCAGGTTCAACGGATCGTTGCACGCCATATCGACGACTTTGCCGACCGTCGCATACGTGATCCGGGGTCCTAGTCCCGAGCTGCCCAAGAGCGCGGCTCCAGCCCCGGTTACCGTCCATTGGGAACTCGGTTTGCGCTGCGTTCCGTATTCGGTGGGATAGCGGAATTGCCGTTCCGCCGTGCTGTTATGGCTGGAAGTCGCGGCCAAAACCCGTTCCCCAAAACCGCCGTCGAGAATCATCGAGCCGAGAGTCAATCCTTCCACCGCAGTCGAACAGGCTCCGTAAATCCCGAAAAAAGGGATGGTCAGCTCCAGCGCGGCAAAGCCCGAGGTGATGATCTGATTCAGCAGATCTCCGGCCAACAAGAATTGCATCTGAGCCGGGGTTGCGTTAATCTTATGAAGCGCCGTCAAACAAGCATCCAAAAGCATCTGGCGTTCGGCTTTTTCAAAGCTGGCAGCGCCCGCTAATGGATCGACATGTTTCGTATCGAAATAGTCCCCCAGTGGACCGGCGGCTTCATAAGGGCCCACGGCCGTTCCCGTGCTGAGGATAACCGGGGGAACCGCGAATTGGACGGTTTGTTTGCCGATATGTTTGGTCACTGTCCATTCAGCCTCGCCTTACTTCCAAGTCAGGAACAACGAATAGATCAACCCCACGAAAAAAGCGGTCACGACTCCGTACGTAATGACCGAACCTGCCAAAATGAACATCTTACTGCCAATGCCTTGGATAAAACCTTCTTTTTTAAATTCCAAGGCAGCCGAGACGATGGAATTCGCAAATCCGGTCACCGGCACGGCCAGACCGGCTCCCGCATACCGCGCCAATTTATCGAACCAGCCTAACCCGGTTAACAAGGCGCCCAGAAAGATCATGGTCGCTACAGCCGGATCACCCGCTTTTTCGACTGGTATTTTCATCAAACGTGCATAGCACTCCAGAATAAACTGTCCGATGATGCAGACGATCCCGCCGAAAATAAAGGCCCAAGCAGCATTCCTCAGAATATTCGGTTGGGGAATAATCTTTTGAGAAAGGTTTTGATATTTTTGCTGGTCCACGCTGAGTTGTTTTTTTGGGGGCAAGCTTTACACCTCTTAATTCTCTAGTGTATCATGAGGGGCGAAATATATTCTGTAAAAACTTACATAGAACCGCCTTCTCTGATCGATACTAAAAATTAATTTCCAAAGAGGAATCGACCGAACGATAGAGAATTAAGTATAGAAAACCAGAATAAGGAGTGAAGCCAAATGGAGGTCATCGGAGTTATTGCGGTCGTTTATCTGATTTACTACTTCATTCAGCATCAAAGATAATAATTTCAAACAGCGTTCCCTTATCCACTCGGTTTCGTATCCGAGTTCCTTGGGACGGATGAAACTCTGTGAATGACAATACAGGTCAATTGACCTGTATTATTTTGTTCGGGTTAAGACATTTACTCGCGGTATCGTTTCTCACAATGCAGCGGGTATCCTAATTGAAAGACTCGCGGAGCGATATGGAGCTTCAATGAGCGGAAGAAGATTTTGGGCGCTACTGGAAAGAGAATACCTGGATTTTACCACCAGCAAGTCTTGGATTCTGGCGCTGGCTTTGCCGCTGTTCATCGGTTTCTTGTTCAACTTTGTCTACAGAGACGCGGAAACCGCTCAGTTAACGGTGGCCTACACGGGCCGCTTAACCGCCATCGAACAACGGATCTTTGCGGCCCCGCCCTTTCGATTAATGTACTATCAGGATCTGAAACTGGCCAGAAAGGATTTGAGCCAAGCAAAGATCGACGCGCTCCTTCAGCCGTCCCGTCCCGGTTCCGGCAAGATCACCCTTTTGGCCAATCAGACCCAAGCAAAAAAGGCGGCCTTGTTGATCAATGCGGTAAACGTCTCGCTAATCCAAACTTTTTCGAACCGCCGGATCCCCCAGATTCAAATGAAATATCTCAATCAAAAGGCCCAGCCGCGCTGGCTATCGGTGCCCATTTGGTTGATCCAATTAATCCTGACCATCGCTTTGCTGCAAGCCGCCGCCGCCGTCGCCGATGAGAAAGAGAAACAGACTCTGCATTCTCTATTGGTCTCCCCGGTTCAGTTCATTGAATATATGGGCGCCAAAGTTTTATGGGCTGCTTTCGTCGGAATGGCTTCCATTTATCTGACATTATGGCTAACGAAATGCCCAAGCCATCTCGTCGAACTGAGCTTATTCGCCCTACTCGGGTGTCTGATCTATGCATTTCAAGCTTTGCTAGTCGGGCTGTTCGCTCCCAACGCACTTTTCGCGCGAACCATCGCCACGGTCATCTACTTGGTTTCCACTTTTCCTATGATGGTTGCCGACTTGGCCGGCGAAGGCAAGGAATTATTGAACCTCTTCCCCTCCTATCTTATTTTGCGCGGGTTGGAGCAAGCCGTTCAACTGCAACCGCTGACCGCTGAGCATTCGCTGGGCGCTATCGTGTTGGGACTGGAAACCCTGGCATTGGCGGGGATTGCTTACTACTTTTTCAAACAAAAGGCTGATTTTTGATGGCTCATCGCAGACTAACAAAACCCGGCCGCGAGACCAAAGATGCGCTTGGTTCGCTGCGACTTCAGAAACAAGGTGTTAACATGCCCGATGTAGTGGTGGTAAACAATCTAATGAAAAAGTATGGCCAGCGTTTAGCCGTAGCCGGTCTTTCCTTCTCAGTCGGCCCGGGACAGACGTTGGGTCTACTCGGACCTAACGGCGCCGGGAAGACGACCACCATGCGCATGTTGATGGGTTTGTCACGCCCTTCTTCGGGATCAATTTCCATCTTCGGTATTCCCTTGGCGAACGGATTAAAGCAAGTGCACTCCAGGATCGGAGTCGTCTTCGAAAAACCCAACCTGATGGAGAATCTATCCGCCTACCAAAACTTGGCGCTCAGCTGTAAGTTATATGGACAGCCGCTGTCCCGAATCCAATCTTTGCTGGAGCGGATGGATTTATGGAGCCGGGCGCGCGATCCGGTACGCTCCTATTCCAAAGGAATGCGGCAACGCATCCTCATCATTCGGGCGTTAATCCACGAACCTGAACTGCTCTTCCTCGATGAACCGTGCTCCGGTTTGGACCCGGTCTCTTCGCGGATTATCCGCGATTATCTCTTGGAATTAAAGCGTGGCGGCATTACCATCATTCTGACCAGCCACGATATGACGGAAGTCGATGAGTTATGCGACCAAATTGGCTTCATCAACCATGGCGAATTAGTGGTCATGGCCGAACCCCGCGAACTCAAGGAAAGGTTCGGCCAATCCGGACTAAAGGTTACCTTCCGCCAGGATTCTCAGATCTCGGAGGCCGTAATCGCCCCAACATCCGAAAATCTGGGCTGGTTGGCCGGACTATACGCGGAAAACCGGGTCGTTGCCGTTCATTCCATGGAGGCGACTCTGGATGAGATCTTTCGAAAACTCAGTGATTCGAAATTAGGTCAACAACCAAGTGATGAACTTCATTAATAGCGGCAGGATGAAGAGCAGGCCGACCAGTAGCATCCACGATGCCGGCTGGGCGAAGTTACTGGTCCACCCGATGCCGAAGCGTTTCTCCACAAACCAGGCGGGATCGTCCGGATTATAGTAAAAGATCCCCCATTTCCAGTAACGATCATCGTCCCGGTTCAGTCTCGCAGCTGATTTGGCGTATCCCATCCGGATCCGGCTTCCGCTCTGGCCCGTACCGATGGCTAACCATAGCGCTCCAGCCACGATGATTCCCGTTAGCATGAGCGGTCCGCGGCCACCAGCCGACTGTTCCTCACCAAGCCCACCATGGTAATTTGCATCCAGCTTATTTATTAAAAAATCCACCCTATTTTGGATAAACTGGATCTCGTGCGCAAAATTGATTTACTGTAAACCCAATCCCCGGAGTTACCATTTTCACGCCAGCCCGTTGCCGTAAATTCGATCCCAAACTTTAACCGTTTCACGGGAGGTTTTTTCTATTCCATCCCGAATTATTGGCAAAAAATATATCCATTGAAACCAAATTCCGCAGAAACCGCAATCGAGACGACGATTGCGCCCTCTGTGAATCAAACGAAGGGACTGATCGAATGGCCAAGATCAATCAGAATTATCTGGAATTGCCGGGCAATTATCTCTTCTCCGAGATTGCTCGAAGGATTCAAGCCTACAAAAACGAACATCCCGCAGCGGATATCATCCGTTTGGGAATCGGCGACGTTACCCGGCCCCTGGTTCCCGAAGTCATCAGCGGTCTCCAGCGCGGCGTGGCTGAGATGGGGGACGCCCGGACTTTCAAGGGGTATGGCCCGGAACAAGGCTATCAGTTTCTGAGCGAAAAGATCATTGAACACGAGTTCCGGCCCAGGGGCGTGGAACTCGATCCCGATGAGATTTTCATCAGCGACGGCGCCAAATGCGACACCGGTAATATTCAGGAGATCTTCGGGCTCGATAACATCGTGGCGGTCACCGATCCGGTCTATCCGGTTTATGTGGACAGCAACGTCATGGCGGGCCGGGCCGGAAAATTGGGCGGCGACGGCCGGTATGAGAAGATCGTGTACCTGCCGTGCACCGAGGCGAATGGGCTCAAACCGGAATTGCCGGGGACCAAAGTCGATCTGATCTACCTTTGTTTTCCCAACAATCCCACCGGGATGACCCTGACCAAAGAGGAACTCAAGCCTTGGGTCGATTATGCCCGGGCTCACCAGGCGATCATTCTGTACGACGCCGCCTATGAATCGTATATTCAGGAGGCCGATATTCCGCACAGCATCTATGAGGTGGAGGGCGCCAAGGAAGTGGCCATCGAGTTCCGGAGCTACTCCAAGACCGCCGGCTTCACCGGAACCCGGTGCGCCTTTACCGTGGTTCCCAAGACCGTTCTGGCATATGATGCCGATGGCAACGGCCATTCGTTGAACCGCTTCTGGCTGCGCCGCCAGACGACCAAATTCAACGGCGTTTCGTATCCGATCCAGGCCGGGGCCGCCGCGATCTATTCCGAAGCCGGCCGCAGCCAGATTCGAGAGGTCATCCGGTATTATATGACCAACGCCGCGTTGATCCGCCAAGGATTGCAAGCTTCGGGCTTTACGATCTACGGCGGGGTGAACGCCCCTTATATCTGGTTGAAAACGCCGGGCTCGCTCACTTCTTGGCAGTTCTTCGACAAGCTGCTGCACGAGGTCCAGGTGGTGGGGACGCCGGGCGCCGGGTTCGGTCCCAGCGGCGAAGGGTTCTTCCGGCTCACCGCCTTCGGCAGCCGGGAAAATACCGAGCGGGCGATGGAAAGAATTCAAAAACTGAAATTCTAAGCAATGAAAAAGCACTCCTTCGCGGAGTGCTTTTTGATTCAACCTCAGTCGACGCTTATCCGATAAGCGCAGCGGAATTCTTCATCCGGCCGCAGCGGCATGACGCCTTCTTTCTCCCGGAAATCTCCGTCAAAATCCTCCTCGTCCCCATGCCCGAACCAGGGCTCGATACAGATAAACGGCGCTCCTTGGGGCGGCGACCAGAACGCCAGATATGGAAAACCGCTGAAATCAAAGTGAATCACTTTACTGTTCCGGCGGTTCTTTAGGGCGACGGATTGGGAACGGAGCTTCTCAAAGACGAGCGCGTCGCCTGCAAAGAGTTCCTTCGTCAAGGCGATGGTCCGCTGGTTGTCCAGAAAGGGCCGTCTTTCCCGTTTCAGCAATCCGTTGGGATCAATCGGACGGACCGGCGCGGTTTCAGGCAATTCAAACTCCAGATAATAATCTTCGAAGTTCGTGTCCGCCGTGAATGGGCAATTCAATCCGGGGTGGGCGCCAATCGAAAAAAAGAGGCTCTGCCGGTCGCGGTTCCTCACCCGGTATGTGGTGGTCAGGGAAGCCCCTTGCAAAGCATATCCGATCTCCAGCTCGAAACGATATGGGTATTTTCTCAGCGTCTCCTCATTCCACCCCAGCCGGAAGAGGACATTCTGCCGGTCTTTCTGAACCAGCTCGAAAACGCTGTCCCGGGCGAAACCATGCTGGCCCAGGCAAAAACTCCGGCCGTCGATCCGGTACTGGTTATTTTTCAAACGGCCCACGATGGGAAAGAGCACCGGAGCATGGCGGGGCCAAAAAGCGGGATCCGCGGACCAGAGATGCTCCACTCCGTCCCGCTTGTCTCTCACGCAGACTAGCTCGGCCCCTTGGGCGACCGCCTGCACGGTCAGGAATTCATTTCCAAGCGTTATAGCCATGATGCTTCACTCCTTTGGAATACAACAGCTTGTTCAGTGACTGAAAGAGCTCATTCATTCACAAAATGAGCTTGTTGAACGACTGAAAGAGCTCTTTTTCCACAAAATGAGCTTGTTGAACGACTGAAAGAGGGGCTGTTGCAAAATGAACATGCAAGTTCATTTCCAACAGCCCCTTCTGCTTCAGGAATTCCGGGCTATTTTACCATTTATACTTAACCGTGTAGGTAATGGTCTCCTGTCCGCCCGGAGGAACCACCACGGCGAACTCGGCCTTGCCCGACTCGGTCTTCACAAACCGGTGGTCCGTTTTGACGATCTGCCATTCGTTCCACCCGTTCATCCGTTCCACGACGGTGACGTCCACCGCGGTCTGCTTGTGATTGCGGAGCGTGATCTGATAGCTCTCTTCGCGGCTCGTCGAGCCGGTATCCCGGACATTGGTGCGAATCCGTTCTCCCACAATATCGAAGGCGTTGCCGAGCGCCACCCGGAGCTTCTCAGCGGCGGCGGTATGATCGATCCGGTCTTCACCGATGAATTGCAGCGCGCCGTCACTGTCGGCTTTTTGCACGCGCACCCGGCCTTTCGGCAGCGGCATTCCCAGGTTATTCGCCTTGCTGTTCACGAGCTCCAGCACGACCTGGACTTTCTTCGGATCCGCCGTTCCGTCATAAATAAAAAGTTTCCGGGCGGGAATTGCGGCGGCGGTCAGCAATTCCACCTGTTTCAACTGATTGTTCTTCACCGTGGTGGTCCGGCCCAGCGTATAAAGATGATATTCGAAGAAAGACTGCTCTTGAAAACGCTCGGGCGAAGCCGTTTTCAGCAGATAATCGC
The DNA here is from genome assembly GCF_004340685.1 of Hydrogenispora ethanolica. Classification (NCBI taxonomy): domain Bacteria; kingdom Bacillati; phylum Bacillota; genus Hydrogenispora; species Hydrogenispora ethanolica. Next base: position 21,852 of record NZ_SLUN01000018.1, read on the forward strand.
CGGCCCGTTGGCGTTCCTCCTCCGGGGCACGGTGCAGATCTCCGGCCACCAGTTTGAGCCGGGCGTCCCGGTAATCGGCTCCGCTCCGGTTGTCCAGCGTGACCCAGCCCGCCAAGTCGATCCGGTTGTCATCCTGATTGATCGTCGCCACATAATCCGCTTTCCAAGAGAGCCCCCCGGTGAGGTAACTCACTTCGACCTGTTGCGCGCCGGCCCGCGCCGGATTGGTCAGTAACCAGACCAGTGTCGGACGGACCACGAGGCCGCCGGGCAACTCTGGAAACGTGACGCTCTGAATCTGGGCGGCCTTCACGATACGAACCTCGCCGCCTTGCAAAGTCGCGGCCAGGATCAGATTATCCCCCCCGCTCATCAAATAGCCCTCAAGAGTCTCTCCTTGGACTGTGGTCAGCCGGATCCTTTGGCCCAAATACTTTTGGAGCAGCGCGGTATCATTGATGATGTCGTATTCGTAATTCTGCTCCAGCACCCGGACGCCTGGCTCCGATAAGGAACGGAACCGTACCGAGGTCGGATCGATAAGGGAGGCGACATCCGTAAAACCGACGGTTCCGATCCCCGCCGGCAGCTCCATGCCGCGCCGTTCTTTGACCAAGCCCAAATTATCGTTATACACGGTCAGTTCGACGCTCCGATCGCTTGCGGCGGCGGTGATCGGCCGGCCTGCCGCAAAGACGGCGACCAACAGCATTCCCAGCAGGATTACTCCCAGCCGCACTCTGCTGCGATCCATGCGATGCTTCATTCCGTTTCACTCCTTTTTTTGAATTCGAGTTGGAGCATGCTTGCTTCCAATGAGAATTACTACTCAGACGAAACCGGTTTCAAAGATGTTCCCTTCCAAATCATTTTCCAGCGATCCGTTGGGAAAGATCCCGGTTTTTTGAGGGGAATGTAAAAAAACTCCAGCAAAAGAAGGCAATTTTATAACAAATCCGCTCATTTTTCGTTGTATTGGATCGGGAATATCGCTTATAATTTTACATATCGGTTTCATTATTGTTACGTAATATTCATCATCCGTCGCATAAAACCCTGTTGATTGCAGAATCGCAGAATTTAGGTGAAAAGTCTATGATTACCGTCAAACGGGTTCAATTGCCGGTCCTTGCCTTGCTGGCCATGGTCGCCGTCCTGTTGTTCACCATTCCCCGGCAGCTGATCAATCACTACCTTTTTGTCCGTTCGGCCATCGCCCTGGTGGACCGGGTCGATATTGAATGGATGGGATATACTTCTCAAAAAGTCGTGGCTCTGACCTTCGATGATGGCCCAGACCCTCGTTATACGCCGGCAATTCTGAAGATCCTGGCCGAATATAAGATTCCCGCAACCTTTTTCCTGGTCGGAACCAATGTCCGGCGCCATCCCGAACTGGTTCGGGCTGAAATCGCCGCCGGCCACCAGGTGGGCAATCATACCCTATCCCACCCGCATCTGCGTCGCTTGACTCTTCCTCAAATCGAAAAGCAGATTGCCGCCACCGACCGGGCGATTGCTGAGGCCGCCGGGGTAGAACCGCTTTTATTCCGGCCGCCGTACGAGGAATTGAGTGAAAACATCCTGGCCGCTTCGCGATTGGCGCGTAAAAAAATCGTCATGTCCACGATTACGGTTGAGCACCACGTCCTCCCCACCCCGCAACAGAAAGCCAACCGCGTCGCAAAGATGGTCTTTCCCGGAGCCATCATCCTGGCCCACGATGGCCGGGTCAACCGTACCGATACCGTCGCCGCGCTCCCGGAGATCATTCGCGCGCTGCAAGCCAAGGGATACCGTTTTGTAACACTGACCGAACTCTTGCAACACAATCGTTAAGACAGCTTTTTGAAGATCTCCTGGAATTTTTCGAGGACCTGATCCACCGGCCGGCCGTCGCAAATCTCGGTCTTTAAGCAATGGACCAGTTGATGGCTGAGAACCGCCAAGGCTGTCTGGGAGACGGCGGCCTTGACCGCTGCCAATTGAATGATCAAATCCTGGCAGGAGCGTTCTTCCTCCAACATCTTTTGGATCCCGCGCAACTGTCCCTCGGCCCGCTTCAGACGGGTCATAATCTCCTCTTTGGTCTTCGGATCCAGACAAATCTGTTCATTAATCTCGGCCATCTGTTCGTACCTCCAGCGAAATGAAAGAATTCCTTGGGAAAAGCATCGCGCGACTCGCAATTCAGCATCCGCGGATCGTTTGTCATCACCGGCGGAGCCTGGTCATGATTCGTACCCGGCGGTGCACCTTTCAAATATTTCGCTTGCCAGAACATTTTTCCTTTTATCCCAAAAGGAAATTCGTACAATTATCCGGCCTTTGGATCACTGCTTTTCTTTCGGGCGGGGCTCAAAATATTCAACCCCGGTCATCGCCGCGGCCAAGCGGTCTAACGCCACCAGATCCTTCCGGGTCAATTCCCGGAGCGATCGCTTGCCCAGAGCGCGGGCGACCTCCTTCATCTCCAAAATCCAACTCTGCAAAAATTTGTTGAGATGCTCGGCGCCCAGTTGTGGATCGAATTTGAACTCCTGCTTGCCCCCGTGGAAAAGCAATTCGGTCGGGGGTTCCCACGGCAGTGTTTTTACGACCTGGGTATGGGATAGAGCCAGACAGGCAGCGGTGCCAATCATCACGGCATCCGCTCCCAGCGCCAGACATTTCAGGGCATCGCCCGGCGTATAAAGGCCGCCGCCCACCATCAGGGAGATCGTTTGCCGCTGCCCCGTATCTTCCAGATACTGAACCGCCCGGCATAGCGCCGGCAGGGCGGGAAGCCCCAGATCATCGGCGAGAATCGTCGGCGCGCCATGAGTCCCCCCCTCGGTGCCGTCAAAGATGAAAAGATCGGCTCCGGCCGCCAGAATCCGTTCCAATTCCCGCTCAATGTAATGGGTGGCTCCGATCTTCACCCCGATGGGCACTCCGCCGGTGATCCTCCTCAATTCCCGGATATAGCGCTTCAGTTCCGCCACATTTCTCCCTTCAGGCAGGTGGGATTCGATTAACAGATCCAAACCGGGGATCGCTCCGATCCGTTTCGCCAGCTCGGCCTCGACCTTATAACCCTTGATGCGGACCGGCGCCGAATTCCAAGCCCCATGGCCGAGGCCGATCTCTATCAGATCAGCCTGCCGGAGAATGGCGGGATCTTTGGACCAATAACCCCGGGGAAGCTGTAGAATGTAATGCCCGGCGTTTTCCCGTTCTTCCTCGAGCAGCGGCCCGTTCCCGGAGTCGGTTGCCGTCTCCGCCAAAGCGGTTGCCCTAGCCAAGGCGATCTTGGACCGGTAACTTAAGGCATTTCCATAGGACATCCCGCCGATGACCACCGGGATCCCCAAATGCAATGGTTTCCGAGCCCGCGTTCCCAGCGTCACCCCGGTCTCTATCGGGTCTTCCTCTTCCAAGGGTTCTCCCGTCAAATACACCGGATTGAATTGCAGCTGTCCCCAATCGCAGAAACGCAGGTTCGTACCGAAAGGCCGTTCCAAAGGCTCTCCGGTCCGGGCGCGCAACAAGCTCTCCAACCCATCGCGCCAAGTGATTTTCCGAAGGATTTGAAGGTTCGTAAGGAACGGAAAACTCTTCAGGAGCCTGCCGAATTGGCGCATGAAACACAGCCGCTCCAAAATGACCAAGCCTATCGCGCAGGTTAGCAACCCGATCAGCACGCCCAAAGGGACCGCCACTCTCAAGCGCCTCCCTTGCCGGGGGTGAATAACCCTGATTCCACCCCGGTCATCTGGGAAACCTCCGGACTCAGCGCGCATAAGTCGGCGACTGACAACTCGGCCAGTGATTTCTTGCCCATCGAACGCAGCGCCATGATCATCTCCTGCTGGCAACTTTTTAGGAAATTGGCGATACTGCGGGCCCCTTCCTCGATGACGAAGCGGTCTTTTTGTTTGCCCCGTTCATAGACCAATTCGGTGGGGGGTTCCCACGGGATCACCTTGGTCAATTGCAAATGAGCTAAAACGATCATGGTGATCGTCCCCATATAAACCGCATCGGCCCCGAGCGCCAGCGCCTTAAGCACCTGGCCCGGCGTCACGAAGCCGCCCGAGACAATCAACGAAACTTTTCCCTGCAATTGTTGCTTTTTCAAAAAAGCCACGGTGCGGCAGAGCGCCGGCAAGGTGGGCAACCCGACACTATCGGCCAGGATCGGCGGGCCGAAACTGATGCCGGCCTCGGCGCCGTCAATGGTCAAAAAGTCGATCCCGGCGCCGGTCATGATCTCCAGTTCCTCCTCCAGATAATGGGTGGCGCCGAATTTCACGCCGATGGGCACTCCGCCGGTGATTTTGCGCAGATATTCCACAAGTTCGGCCAAATCGGACCGGTTGCGCACCTCCGGTAAAACGGCGCTCATGTGAAGGGATTGATCCGGACCGATCCCCATATACTCGCGGAAATCCGGGCTAATGTTTTCGGGCCCGAGCGTCACCGGCGCCGAACCGAGCGCGCCGTAACCCAACTGGATCTCGATCATGTCCGCCTGACGGAGCGCCTTTTCATCCTTGCCCCACGCGCCGCGGTGGTACTGCAGGATCAAGCGCTTAGTGCTCTTCCGTTCCTCGGGCAAGAATGGCCCGACACCGGTATTGGTAGCGGTATTGACTTGGTCGGCCCCCTTGGCCAGCGCGATTTTTGCCTGATAAGACGGGCCGAAGCCGTACCCCATTCCGGCAACCATCATCGGCAGACCGATGTGGAGAGGCCGGGCCGCTTGGGGCCCTAATACCACTTCGACGTCGACCTTGTCCGACTCGGCCACCGGCTGTCCCGATAAATAGACCGGATTCAGCAGCAGCTTCTCCCAAGGTGAAAAATGAATCGGGCTCCCGAACGGCCGTTCCAAGGGTTCGCCCTGATTGCCGCGGAGATCGGCCTCCAATACGTTCTGAACCCCTACTTTGGTGAAAACATTGTACATTTCCCCCAAGTTCTCGGGATACGGGTCTTTTAAAAGCCGTGTCAGAAAGGCATCACTTACAAAATTGATGATCGGTTTGAATAGCAATAGCCCGACGATTCCGGCTCCGATAAAACTCAATCCGAATGCCAACCAAAACTGCCATCCCAGATTCATGCCGAACCTCCTGTGATTTTTCAAGGTTATTCTCCCCCGCGAATGGCTTTTCATGAATGAATCGAACCCGGCCGCCGAACCGGCAGACTCTTGGGTTGTTGATGGACCATTCTTGGACGGAATCTGTTATAATTGAGTTATTTCACAAGGATACTATCTCTAAAGGAGGATTGCGAATGAAAGCCAATTTAAGCTGGGATGGCAAGATGGGCTTCACGGCCACGGGAGATTCGGGCCATGCGATCAAAATGGATGTCAGCGCCGAAGCGGGCGGTTCCGATTCCGGGGTCCGGCCGCTGGAATTATTGCTGCATGCCCTCGGCGGATGCAGCGGCGCCGATGTGGCGTCGATCCTACGCAAAATGCAGCAAAAAGTGGAGAAGTTCTCCATCGAACTCGACGGGACCCGGGCGGAAGAGCATCCCAAACGGATTACCCAGGTCCATATGATCTTCCGGGTCGCCGGACATGACATTGATCCCGAGAGAGTCCGGCACGCGGTGGAATTGTCACTGACGAAATACTGCTCCGTGGCGGCTTCGTTGAATGCCACAATTACCCACGAAGTCATCGTGGAATAAAGTCAAAGCCGAATCAGAATTCTAAAAATGAAACCGGGGTACCCCGGTTTTTCTCTGCCATCCTTGCCGTTAACGGGCGACGCTCGCCAAAACAGCCAGGCCGCAGATCAGGCTCCAAACCCAAATCTTTATTTTGGCCGGCATCGGCATCACCTCATCGCTATCGATTTCATAAGATACGAATCTCTCACAGCTGCACTGATCATAAGAAAAGAATCGTTGGGCATTGGAACTGTGGTGATCGAAGGATTGTCGTCGCAACCAGCCTTGAACCCATGGAGAAAGGCCGATTGCGACGTTTTTGAGCTAAAACACATGTTTGGAATTTTGATATTCTTGGACGATATCCAGCGTCTCGCCGAATCTCTGGAAATGAACGACTTCTCTTTGCCGCAAAAAACTCAAGGTATCCTTAAGATCCGGATCGTCGGTGAGATCAATCAACCATTGATAGGTGGCCCGGGCTTTCTCCTCCGCGGCCATATCCTCGTGGAGATCCGCCACCGCATCGCCCTTGGCTTGAATATATGCAGCTGTCCAGGGATTGCCGGTCGCATCTACATAAAACAAGGCGTTGTCGTGGTCGGCGTAATGGCCTCCCAAATCGACGGCGCGCATCTCCTCCGCCGTTGCTCCTTTGGTCAACTGATGAACCAGGGTGGCGATGATTTCGAGATGAGCCAGTTCTTCCGTGCCAATATCGTTTAGAATCGCCTTCGCTTGTTTGGTCGGCATGCTATAACGCTGGTTCAGATACCGAAGGGCCGCTGCCAGTTCACCGTCAGGCCCGCCATATTGAGTGATCAGGTACTTCGCCATCTTTAGATCGGCATTCCCAACCTTGGCGGGATACTGTAGTTTCTTTTCATAATGCCACATCGCGCTTCCTCCTAATATTCAATCTCCCAAGGCCAGGGGTGCTCCAGCCATTGCCAACAGCCTTGATTGTCGGTACTCGCTTCCATGGATAACGGGCCATAATAAGCCTCGTAGGTTCGCAAGCATTGTTCCGCTTCCTGCGCCAGCCTGGAAAATTCATTCAAAGCCCGCTGGTCAGCGGGATGCGTATCCAAATACAATCCGAACTCCAGCGCGGCGAATTCCAGTGCCTGCAAGTTTTTGAGCATTTCCAGCTGTTCCGGGCGCATTAGTTATCCCTCCAATGTTCCCGACCGACATACGGCCGGTAGAGTTCGGGGAAGATCGTTCCCGCCATCAATCCTTGCATCGGATCCCATGAATTCACATATATTTGCATCGGAACATAAGCCCGGGCCAATTGCAGCACAACTCGGTTCTCATTCATCTTCATTCCTCCCGAGGACTTTTAGTATAGTCTATTCGTCCTAAGGAACTATGCATATATGACCATCGCCCAAAAATATAGGCCAAAATAACAAAAACCCCGCGCGCGGGGTTTCCATCAAAAACGTCTGCAATTTGCATCAATGAGCCGCCGGATTCCGGACCGGGGAAGCTTTTTTGCGTTTTATCTTCATCTCCTTAGGGAAAATGATCTCCGTAATCTCCACCGCCCGGTAATCGGCATCGCCGAGACAGCGGCAACAGTTATCGCAAATCTTGTCGGGATCCAGATCGCAATAATGGCATTCGCCGCAATCATCGCAGATCTTTTCCGGATCAAGGGTACATCTGGCCAAGTTTCATCGCTCCTTATGTCCATGGACGGATAAAAAAGTTAAAAAGCCAATGGGACTATCCAGATCCATCTTATCACTTTTGCCGCACCTTTTTCAAAAGTTTTCTGCGGCAAGTCGAATTTCTTCGGTTGCTGCCGGACAACTCTTCCGGCTCCTTCGCCGCGCCGGCTTTCACGGCGGCGTCCCCTCCCGGGTCCTTGCCATACCTTGCGGCAAGTTCGCCCGGGGGTTCGGAAGGTCGTCCGAGGTCCCCGCAGGACTCTCCCGAGCCCCGGGAGGATCTGCCATCCCTTTCATCAAAACCTCCGAGTTCTTGGGAATGTTTGCTCCTTGATCCCGCAACTCCGATCCGGTCGTTTCCGCAAAAGTAATTCTCCCCGATTCTGAAGGAGAATTAACGAGCAACCGAGAATTATTCAAGCAGGAAGGGTGATCCATCCATGTTATTTGCAGCCTCGGTCCGAGTCAGCCTGGGCAAGAATCTACGCCGTCTGGATATTGTAATCGAAGCGGAAGACCTGGAAGCCGCCAAGGAGAAAGCCATCCGCCAAGCGCGCAAAATGTACTCCCCCGGCAAAAAGGCGGTCTATTCGATCCTCGACATTATCAATGAGGATGACGCCTACCAAACCTTAGCCCACCCCAAGCCGCCCGCCGCCGAACCGGCGGATCCTCCGGCCTCCAATCCTTGAGAAGAGACGATGCGATGCGCCAAAAGGCCATGAGACATAAATATACCCGAAACGGTTAAAACTATTCCGGGTGATGTGATATGTCCAAACAGACCCAGATTGAAGAGATTGTAAATTTCGTGTCCAAACATCCACAGACCGTGGCCAGCCGGCGGATCTGCCGGGAAATCCTGGGCGAGGCCCTGGAGCGGTTTAATACGGAGTTTTCCCAAGAGTTGGAGGCGAAGCTTCACCAGTCCGGCGACCGGGAGATCGATTCGTATTATACGCTGATCCGCTAAAACGCTCACTCACCGCCTGGACTGTTTTTTCCGCACTGAAAAGCCGAAGCTGCCGACCACCTGATCCAGGGTCCAATAATGGCCGTGCACGTAGGTGATGAGATCGGCTTTGGCCAGATTCAGCCGTCCATTGGGATCGATCAGGGCCTCTTCCACCTGCACCGCTACTACTTTGGCGATGAATAGGTCATGCGATCCCAGGGGAGACACGCTTTCGACCTTGCATTCCAAGGCCAACGGCGCCTCACGAATCAGCGGCGGCCTGACCAAACCGGCCGGCTCCTTGGTCAGGCCGGTGACCTTGAATTTGTCGACTTCCCGTCCCGAGCGCACGCCGCAAAAATCGACCGCCCGGACCATCCGGCGGTTCGGCAGATTGATCACCAATTCGCCGTTGGCTTGGATCAACTGATGGGAATGGCGTTCCGGCCGGATCGACACCCCGACCATGACCGGATCGGAACAGACGGTTCCCGCCCAAGCCACTGTAATGAGGTTGGCCTTTTCTTTCTCGCCGCAACTGATCAGCACCACCGGCACAGGATTCAGCAAAGTCCCCGGCTTCCATTGTATCTTCGCCATGCTTGTTCTCCGTTAAAAGATTTGGGGCTTAAAGGGTTCCCTTGTCTCTTCAAGGATTCCCTTTCGCATTGACAATATGATATTGTAGCACATTTTTGAAAACGCTGCGAGGTTAAAAAACTGCATAGCCTTTTCTCTATAGTTTCGCACCAAAAAACGGCCCTTCATACGGCCGTTTTTTAGTTTTGGTGCTCTCTCGTTCAAAAACTCCTGATATTTGTAGAACCGGAATCAGTTGAAATTCAAAGTCGCGCCCAATACCCAGCGGTCCATGTCGATGAAGCCGAAATTGATGCTCACCGGCTCCTTGAACATGAACTTGGTCCCCAGATTGACGTTGTGGGAATCGGCTTCGACCAGAAGTTGCACCTGTTTTAGTTGGCTGCCGGTGACCCGGAAATTCTTGCTGAGCCCGGCGAATAACCCGTCAAAGCTTCCGCCGCCCGCTCCTAAGTAACCGCGGAATCCGCCGTCAAACGTTTTCGAGATGACCAAATACGGGGAGATCTCGTCGGCGCCGATATCTTGAATCCCGATGGCCAGGGCCGGCTGCGAAGCGGTCTCCCGCAACAAGCGGTACTTGCCGCGCAAGGTCAGGTCGGTATCCCAAGGATTGTCATAGACGGCGACTCCCAGCTCAAAATCCCGGGCCACCCCGAAATCCAAATTGCCATAGGTCCGGTCATTCTCTGCAAAATTCAGACCCAGGCTTACATCGCCGGAGTTCAATGTATCTGCGGTCGGAGTCACCATCAGATCGGTGCCACCCAACAACCCTGCTCCCAGGGCAGCCGTTCCGGTTGCCAAAAGAATCAAGAGAACCACGGGAAACAATAAAGCCTTTTTCATTCCGATACCTCCATATTTGTACTTCATTTCGGATTTCTGTGAAAAAGGCTTGGATTCCTGGTGGGAATGGATGGAAAAACTTTTTTTTACAAATGGACTTTTTTAATAATTAAAACTGTTAAATAGCCTTCAAACTTAAAAAACTTATCAATTGATAAAAAAATACTTCTTAAGCCTCTACTCAAAAAATAAAAGCTTGTTTTTTTACTAGTAACAACTCTCTTTACTAATTCTAAACTGCAAGAATCTAACTCTTGTTTTAGGTCAAAAAGTTTAAACTCTTGAGGGTAAGGCCATTTTCCAGAGATTACTTTTTTTAAATATCCTAAACGATAGGGGAGACTGTAATGATTAGGAAAAGCAATAACCAGTAATCCGTTTTCTTTCAAAACACGACTATACTCATTTAATGCTGAAACTCGGTCCTCAAAAGAAAAGTGTTCAATAACACCTGCGTTAAAAACGATATCAAAATATTCATCGACAAAGGGCATATCAAACATATCTGAGGTAAAAAATTGAGCTTGTTGATTAAATAAGTTAAACAATTCCTTAGCGAGTTCAATGGCTTTGGGGTCATAATCCAGTAGGTATTTTTCAAAATTATTATCTAAAATTAGACTAGTAATACCATTTCCACATCCAATTTCAATGATTTTAGATGGATTACTAGATTTTTTTACACTCTTAATTATATCCCTTAATGCCAATTGAAATTCTTGAGGTTGTTTTGCTAGTTTAACAAGCTCTTCAATTTTCATTTGTTCATATTGTTTGTGCCACAGAGTCTTATTTACTAGTTTATCCATCTCATATCACCAAATTTTTTAAAACTTTTTCCATTTCTATCACTTTACTCTCCCAAGAGTTATCGGCAGCGATTTTTTTCCTAATTCTTACCCATTCGATATTATCTTCCTCTAATGCACGCCCTATTAAACTAATAAACTCTTGATGCGTATTTCCAATATAAGCATACGGTAAATAAGGTAACACTTCCGGTAAAGCAGTAGATACTACCGGTCTCCCTGAGGCAAAGTATTCATATAGCTTTACCGGGTTAACGCTCATGGTAAGCTGGGATATTTTAAATGGAATCAAGCAAACATCAAATTCCATAATAAACTTAGGTAGTTCATTATAGTCTTGAATTCCATGTAAAACAACATTTGGTAGTTTTTTTAAACTTACTTTATCAATAGTGTTCTGTATAGGTCCAACTAAAGAAAATGTAATCTTGGGATAACTCTGAGCTGCTTTTTGGATTAATTCAACATCAACCCAATCAAAAATCGCACCAATAAATCCAACAACTTTTTTTTCTTTCTTTTCTGGATTTAAAGGAACCATAAAATGAGAAACATCAACACCGTTACGATTAATAGTAACTTTCTTATTTTTTTTTACGACTTTATTATATAAATTTTCTGCTGTTACAAATACATGATCTGCCTTTGAAAGAAGATAGTCTTCTTTCGTGGAAACTATTTTTGCTTTTTGAGGATTAAATTGAGCATGATCGTCGACACAATCATAAATAATGTATTTTTCTTTAAATAATCCAATCAAATCATTTTGATTATAAGTATAAAACCACAATATATTATTATTAAATCCAAGATCAAAAACTGTTTTTTGGAGGTTTTTATGAAATTCATTGTTAATTTTATTGTTTATATATGGAAATTTTCTCGCCGAAAACGGAATAATTGGATTAAGAACAAAAAGGTTAGAGTTTATCTTTCGAAGAGTTTTAAATCCACCAATTCCCTGTTTTCTTAAGCATCCTTCCCACGTTTTAGTTGGTTCAATATACAATATTGGATGTTTCTTTGAAAGTAATTTCATAATTTGCTGAGGGCGTTGATGCATAAAATTCCAATCAATAGAAGATAAGCAAATAATACTATAGTCTAGCAAAATTCTTCCCTCCATCAAAAACACAATTATTTTATATATATACTTGAAACACTAATATATTTCATAACAATTTTCCTATATTCTTCTCTCATTCTATTCAGCGAAAATTTAAATTCTATACTTTTATACCCTTCTTCTATAACATTATGAAAATTCAGTGTATCTTTTTTGGCAAAAACCACCAAAATCCTTTCCGCTAAAATCAAATAATTATCTTTTGGAACCAACCACCCGTTTTTTTCATGTTCAATAATCTCATTAACCCCAAAAACATCAGAGGCAATTACCGGAATTTTTGCTGCCATAGCCTCACAGACCACTAGCCCAAATCCTTCATAATGAGTTGATAAAACAAATAAATCAATTCTTGGGGCTAACTCAACAAAAAAGCCTGTTTTAAATGAAACAATTTTTTGTAAGTCCTGCTTTTCCACGTAAGCTTGACATTTTTCCTTCATTTTACCAGACCCCTGCAATATCAGCCGGATGGGAAAATGCCGTTCTCGATATAAATACTCCACTGCTCGAATTAAAGTCATTTGATCTTTTTGACTGGAAAACCTAGCAGTCATGCCAACTGTAAACACTGAATGAGAAATTTTTTCAATTTGAAACTTTTTAAGATCAATGCCATTATATATTACCTTAATCTTCTGCTTATCTGCTCCTAGAGTAACAAGGTGTTCCGCAACGGCCCGCGATACACAAATATACCTTGAGGTATGTTGATCCATCATTCGAAGTAACCATTTTCGAAAGGAAGTGTATCTCTCTACGTTATGTTCAACATGAATTACCGGAATTTTTTTTATCGCAGCACACATCTTTGTCCAAAGATGTGTGCTATAGCCATGAACCAGAATAACATCCGGTCTATGTTTATCAAGATACTTGCATAATCCCCAGATATAATCCAAAACAAATCGATCTTCCACGACAACAGCGTCTTGAATACCGGCACGATTATACTTCCGTAACAAGATGGATGACTCGCAATAACGCCCTAAATCCTCGGCAATCGTTAGCATGATATTTAAAGCGCCAGATGGTGCTCCCGAAACTATATTTAACACGCCTCCCATGGTCAAATCCTCACAATCTGAAATGTTATATATGCGGTTGCAGTGCATCCATAACCATCTGCACCGAAATATCTTCCATTGACTCTTTGGCTTGCAGCACAACGGCGTGTTCCGGCGCCCATCGTTCAGGATTGGTTGGTCCGTATAACGCTATCAAAGGAGTACCGGCTGTCGCAATGATATGCATAGTTCCGGTACAAGGAGTAACGGATACCGTAGCATAACGGGCCAATAAAGCAATTTCCCGAAGACTAAAATATCCGGCCGTATTGATCAAATTCCCATCAATGGCTCCAACGAATGCTTCGTCCTGCTTTGAACCCAGGTAAACTGGAATGACATTCTGACAATTGAGAGATGCATTTAATTCAGCGAGTAGTTCGACAGGCCAGTTCTTATTGGCCGAAACCCCGCGTGGTACAATCAATACTAAAGGGTTACAGTCAAATTTATGGGCTTTGTACCAGCTTTTAATCTTTGTTTCCGACTGCTTATCAGGTTTTCCCACACGCGGTTGAAGGTATTTAATTTCTGCTTCAGAATCGATGCATCGAATATAATAGGAATAATCCAAACTAGCGCGTAAAGCTCGCTGTTTACGACGAAAATATTGCTTTTTATCAATTGTAATCTCAAAACCGATGTTCAGCAATTTGCAGCCAGCTTGAATTGCCATAAGCGTAGAGGATAAACGTTCATCAACAATGATAGCGTTTGTATAGTTTTTACATCGTATTTGGTGTAGCATTTCTTCTCTTGAAGGAACATGATAACCAAAGACATCATCAATATAAGGATGGTTTTCGATGATATCGGTCGCCTTTGCTGAAACAACCATCCCTAGACGACAATTTAAGCGTTCTTTTATTAACTCGGCAAGAGGCGTTGTCAGAACAACATCTCCTATACCAAGGCGATTAATTAATAGGATGTTTTCCATATTTACCTTTCTCAACTTCTTCTTTGAACACTTGCAAGTATTGCTGGACCATAGTCTTGATGCTCATTCGCTTCCGAATCTGCTGCAGAATTAGTTCTTTTTCCGAATTTGATAACTTAAAAGCTTTTTCGATTTCTTCAATTAATTTTTTTGGTTGAACTTGAAAATTTCGACCGTCAAAATTAACATCAATGGCTTCATTAATATTTAGCGCCGAAACTGCTCCGAAAAAGGTATTCTCGTTTCGGATGGCTATTACCGGTTTTAAACAAGCCAGAGCTTCTATTGCTACCCTTCCTTCACCTACGATTAAATCGGCTGCGGAATACCAAGTAAGTATATCCTGCGTAAAATTTTCGATTCTAACAACGGGGCCGTACATTTGATTCAATGATTGTACCTTCGCTTCAACCTGTGAGCGCAAAGGTCCTTCACCGATAATAACAACCTTGCAATTAGGGTACTTACTAAGGAGTTGAGGAATACTATCCAATAAAACTAAAGCGACGGCACCTTTAATTGAGCTCAACCGGCTGACATGCAAAATTGTCATGGTGTCCAATGACAGACTTAACGATTGTCTAGCTACGGTTTGATCATAGGCCACAAATCTTGTAAAATCGATTCCGTTATGGATGACCTTAACAGAATCCAGCGAGAACCCAAAGTCTTCAACGAGTCGTTGAGCCAAATTATGGCTAACTGCAATCATAGTTCCAAATTGTCGAGGGTAACTTTTTTTTCTAGGGGCTCTATGCCAGGCATCATGCATGGTCACAGTAAAGGAGACTCCCGTTATATTTTGAATGGCACGTGCCCAAAGTCCCGATGTACGTTGCTGTGCACTGATAACATCAATTTTTTTAATTTTGACAATATTCACAATTTGCCATATGCTATATAACCAGCTAAAAAAATTAATACCACGAGTTTGAATTTCGATAATAGATATCTTGGGATATTCTTTTCGTAATAAACTTAGTTTTTCTTTGTCTCCGCCTCGATTAACCGCTAATGTTATCGCGTGCTCCGAATACAAGCCTGTAATCAACGCCTCAACATGTGTCTCGGCGCCACCGACTCTCCAAGGTTGAGAAAACAAGATCAAAATGTTCATAAAATTTCCTCTTCATCAAAAAAGTCATTAGCTCAGTGATTCATTTAAATCTCAAGAATACGCTTCGCATGAGCAATAACCTCTTCAACAGTAATACCTTTCATGCAACGGTACTGATTTTGACAAAAAGCATCATCATGGCAAGGGCCGCAATCAAGTTTACAACTAATTATTACGGAGTGTTTTTTTCGTGGCCCCCACAAGTTACTATCCGTAGGACCGAATAGTACAATTGCCGGGGTATTGACCGCTTCAGCAATATGTGCCGGACCAGTATCTACACTAATCATTAAATCGGCTCTACTTATCAATTGAGCAATTTCGGTTAAGCTATAAGTTCCAGCCAATACAGTCGCCTGGTCGTTCGCTTTTTTGTTAATTTCCTTTAATATGGACTGCTCTGCAGTCCCGCCTATCAAATAACATTGTCCAAGAGATGAAAACTGTTTTATAATCTCAGTAAAGCCCTCAATTGACCAACTTTTTCCTTTCGAACGGCCACAAGGACATAGGACAATTTCGAATTTTTTTGACCTATCCTTCGGGATAGAACAAATCGTAGATACATTCAGAAATGGTGCGGAATCTGAATTTTTAATTCCGAGCGGATCTAAAAGAGTAAGTAAGTATTCAGTGTTATGCTGACCAACGCGTATTTGAGAATCGACTGTATGCGTTAAAAACCATTGCGATCCTCGTGCTTTAAAACCGATGCGATATAAAGAACCGCTGAGAAAAGCAATTAAAACACTTCGTTCGGATAAATTGGTAGATAAAGCGAGCTGATATTTTTTTTTGCGAAGTTTAATTATCAACTTCAAGAAATTTAACAAATCTTTATCTTTTCCAAGCTTATCGTAAACAATAACGTCGTTAACATTAGGGAAAAGTTTGGCAACTGCTGCAGTTTGAGGAGTGACGAGCAAATCAATTTTGGCATGTTTATAAAATGACCCAAGCGCTCTTGCTATAGGTGTAGATAATACCACGTCACCAACATTCGCAAGATTAATAAGTAAAATATTGTTAATCAAGTGATGCTTAATGTTCAAGTTCACAACTCCCATTTACAAAGCCCAAACCCAAAACACTCTAAAATCTTGCTAGTGTATTTTCTAAACTCAGTGCCACTTCATCCACATCAATCGCAGATAGACAATCAAAGTTCTTAGAACATCTCCGTTCCCAACACCCCTGACACTCTCTTTCCACTGTCAACACCTCATGCCCTTCCCCATACGGTCCATTCCGCAAGGGGTCTGTCGGGCCAAATAGCGCCACTACTTTAGTTCCCATCGCCGCAGCCAGATGCATTGGGCCGGTGTCGCCGCCGACAAAGGCTCGGGCGTGTTGAATAACATAAGCGAGTGCCTTTAAGGTAGTCCGGCCGACTAAATTAACCGGTTCGGTTTTCGTATGCTTGATGATTTCGTCGAACAGCGGTTTCTCTTTGGGTCCGCCCACCACTACCGGAGTAATCCCTTCCAAAGTAAGCCTGTCCGCCAGTTCTGCGAAGCGAATCGCGGGCCAGCATTTATTGGGCCAGTTGGCTCCCGGGGCCAAAATTAGATAGGGTTTTCCAAAGTCCAGGCCACATTCTTGGGCTTTTGATATAGCTTTTTGAGCTTCATCCTCCGTGATATGAATCCCGAAATTGACTTGGTTCACATCGCAGCCGAGATAACGGGCTACGTCAAGATAACGCTCCACCACATGACTATCGCGATGGTCGCCGCAAACTCGTTTTCCGATCCAATCGCTCAACTCACGGGCATTACAATACACCAGCTTTGTCGGAGCCCCGCTCAGCCAAGAAAGAACCGCGCTCTTCAATAACCCCTGCAGGTCCAAAGCCAAGTCAAAACGATATTGGCGAAGTTCGCCCGCCAAAGCATTAAGTTCATGCAAAAAACCGTGCCCTGTTTTAAACTTTGCCTTATCAAAGACAATCACTTGATCGATAAACGGATGATCGGCCAAAAGATCGTACGCCGGCCGTTCCACGATCCAGGTCACCCGGACCGAAGGATCGGCCTCTTTCAACGCAGCAGCCACCGGTAGAGCATGGATGACATCGCCGATGGCGCTCAGCTTAATGATGAGAATATTTTTAAAGTTCATCCGTTTCTCCGATGGCCATACGGTTTTTTATTATTCCACAAAGAACCTTTTTTTCCCTTTGTTATAATTCATAAAAGATTCTTTGAAAAACCCACCCATTTGATTATCGGCAGCGAGAAAATTTTAATAAACTGAAATCATTTACCAATCAAATTTTTCTCACAAACTCGCCCTTATCCCAATCGCCGGCAGATTCAATTCCCGGACCGCCCGGCAGATTCCTTCGGCATCCAGACCGCATTGGGCCAGAAGGATCTCGGTTGAGCCGTGCGCGATGAATTGATCCGGAATCCCGAGCGCCTTCAGGCGCACTCCGGTGACTCCCTGCCCGGTGAGGAATTCAGCCACCGCCGAGCCAAAGCCGCCGGCGACGGCGTTCTCTTCAACCGTAATAATCTTTGAATGGTTTGGCAACAAACTGAGCAGCAACGCTTGATCCAACGGTTTGACAAAACGGGCATTGACCACTGTACAATCGATCCCGGATTTTTTAAGCAGCTTGGCGGCTTCCAAAGCCGGGCTGACCATGGAACCGATGGCCACGATCGCGATATCTTTCCCTTCCAGGAGGATCTCTGCCGTTCCCAATGGCAAAGGAACGTAGGCTAGAGCATCTTCCAGCGTCAATCCTGCGCGGCGCGGATAGCGGATGGCCACTGGACCGTTGGTATGAAGCGCGGTATAAAGCATATCCTGAAATTCAGCGGCATCCTTGGGGGCCATGACAGTCATATTGGGAATATGCCGTAAAAAGCTGAGGTCAAAAACCCCATGATGGGTCGGTCCGTCCGCCCCCACCAGCCCGGCGCGGTCCAGCATGAAGACAACCGGCAAATTTTGCAGGCAGACATCATGGATGATCTGATCGTAGGCCCGCTGCAGGAAGGTCGAATAAATCGCCACCACCGGATGAAATCCCTGCTTGGCAAGGCCGGCAGCAAAAGTCACCGCATGTTCCTCGGCGATTCCCACATCAAAGAAACGCTTCGGAAAATGTTTAGAGAAGTTCAGTAAACCAGTCCCATCGGCCATGGCGGCGGTGACTGCGATGATTTTCGGTTCGGATTTCGCCAGATCGACGATGCAGCGCGAAAAGACTTCCGTATAACTCAAAGCGGACGGTTCTTCGGTTTTCCGGCCGTTGGCAAGTTCGAAAGGACCGGTGCCATGGAACCGCTGCGGGTTTCGTTCGGCCAATTCGTATCCCTTGCCCTTGACAGTCAACACATGAATCAATACGGGGCCGCCGCGATTGGCGGCATCGCGCAAACTCACCTTTAACTCGGCGATATCATGGCCATTCACCGGACCCAAGTAAGTGATCCCCAATTCTTCAAAAAACATTCCCGGGATTACCAGATAAGTCAGGCTGTCTTCGAGTTTACTCAGGTATTCGACAGTGACCTTGCCCACCCGGGGGATCTTCCGGATTAATTCTTGGATGTCGGATTTTAGCCGCCGCAATTTAGGGTTCATCCGCAAGCGGTTCAAGTAACGGGAGAGCGCTCCCACGTTTTTGGCGATGGACATCTCGTTGTCATTGAGCACCACAATCATATCGGTCTGGAGATGGCCCAGCTGATTTAGGCCTTCAAAGGCCATGCCCCCGGTCAATGAACCGTCACCGATCACCGCAACGACCTTGTGGTTCTCACCGGCCAAATCACGCGCCTTGGCAATGCCGAGCGCCGCCGAGATCGAAGTGGAGCTGTGCCCGGTGGCGAAGGCGTCATGTTCACTCTCTTCCGGTTTGGGAAAGCCACTCAAACCGCCGAATTGGCGGAGTGTCTGGAATTGATCGTAACGGCCGGTAAGGATTTTATGGACGTAGGATTGATGGCCGACATCCCAGACGATCTTATCCCGCGGGCTATCAAAAATCGCATGCAAGGCCAGGGTTAGTTCGACGACTCCGAGGTTGGGCGCCAGATGCCCGCCGGTATGAGCCACCGTTTTCAGGAGAAATTGGCGAATCTCCGCCGCCAATTCAACCAATTCCGAGTTGGAAAAGCGTTTTAGATCCGCCGGCCCATGGATGGATTGCAGGTAATCACTCATTTGGAACTTTTCACCTTCCGAGAGTTGGGCTTGGCTTTTTTCTTGGTTCGTTTGGGGTTGAAATCAGCGACCTTCAAAAATGATAAAATTTTCCCCACTAGAAATACCACATCATTGGCACGACTGATGGCATAGGATTTGGCAAGCGCCTTGCCACCGACCGTCATGGCCGCGACCAGAGCAACCGCAAACGGACTTAAGAATCGCTCTTTCAGAAAAGAGTGCTCCCTGATCAATGTAAGGACGATTCCCGCGACAAGCACGCCGCTGATAGTACCGGCGATATCGCCGATCACGTCATTGCAGAAATTGGCAACCCGGTCGGCGCGGCGGATCAGATAGATAGCTTGTTTGGACCCTTTGACCTTGTCGGCGGCCATGGCGTGAAAGGGCGCTTCTTTGGCGGCTGTCACCGAGGTGCCGATGATATCGAAAAAAATTCCGGTAAGTATAATCAGTGCCAAAAAAAGTAGCGCCAACCACAAAGCCAACGAAGGGCCGAAAAAGAAAGAGACACCCAAAGAAATGACAAAAGTCAACAATGCCGTATTCAGAGCCTGAAGAGTACTTTTAAACAAGGAACCACCTTAAAGAAACCAATCGCTTCGAATCCATAGGAACGATTGGTAGTATTCCAGATTTCCGCCCAATCCATGTTCGAACCGCACCGGCAAAAGCTCGGCGGAAATTTGGTGACAGCTTCGAAAAGATCTCTCGAAAACGCGGACTTTTTTCGGATAACCCAAAAAAGCGACCCTATACGGGCCGGTTTAATGACGGAATATGTAAGAGGGGATGGTATCCGCCGAGTAAAAATTGTGGCTTAGGTCCAGTAGGTTTTCCCAGAGACCTCCGTTTCGTCGCCGAAGCGGCGGTTTCCCTTTATGGTCTCTCTGTTTCGTCGCCAACAACAGGACTGGATTACCACTGAGTCCACACTGCAATCCCCGGTGAAATTCGAAAAATCGAATAGCCTAGGAGTTTTCCTCCACAGAACGAGTCATCTTCTAGCCTCTTTTGCGGCGTTGGGTTTCAAATGGCAGAGAGTCGCCTGGTTCTGCAGAACTTTGGCGGCTTGATTACCCATATCCTCCCAACCCGCTCAAGGCAGGCTACACTGCACCGATACTAAGTACAAAAGACCCGTACCATATGCAGGTTTACCCCCAAGCCGTAGTTCACGCTTCGTTTTAACAACGGGATCCCCACGCACTTGGGCCTCCACGGTGGTGGGGTCTACGCCCACATGCCATTGTGGATCGCCCCATCCCCTTAACCCCCAGCACCAACCCCCGACTGGGCGTCGGCAGCCAGCACCAGGGACTTCATCGATGTGCCCGCAACGGATTTTTAGGCCCGTCTTCGAAGATGGTCGCCCCGACTAGGATACTACACCATCCCCTCGTGAAAACTATTATACCATATTTAGGCCGGTCCGCACAAAAAGCTCTTGCCATAACTGGCAGTAAATTGCTTATGCCGGCTGACAGGACGGGAAAAATAATTTTTTACTTCATCAACAGTAGGGCCATGATCACGCCCAATGTCGCTCCGGCTATCACCTCGACCGGAGTATGACCCAGGAGTTCCTTCAAGCGTTCCTGATGAAACTCGCCTTCCTCGAAGATCTCATCCACGATCTTATTTAAAATGACCGCCTGACGACTGGCCGCCAATCTCACCCCGGCGGCGTCATACATTACCACTGCGGCAAACATGATGGCAATCGCCGTCATCGGACTGTCCCAACCTTTTGCGATTCCCACGGCGGTCGCCAGCGAAGTCACCAAAGCCGAATGAGAACTGGGCATCCCGCCGGATCCGACCACAAACCGTTTGAAATTGATCCGTTTTTCAACCGCGTAATAGAAAACACCCTTCAGAAATTGGGCGACGAACCAAGCGGAAATAGCGGTCCATAAAATTTTATTCTCAGCCAATTCCTTAAAGAAATTGCCCACTCCGATCCATCTCCCTTAAAAATCGCGATTCACTACATAATTCGCCCAAGTCAACAGCAGTTCTTTATACAGCGAATCCGGCAGGGGGCCGATCTCTTCCAACGCATCGGCGACAATGGATTCCGCTAGGCCCCGGGTATATTCTATTCCATTGAAGTCTATAAGAATTCGTCGGATCTCCGCCACTTCCTGCTCGCCGAGATAAGGATTTCCCAGCCAGCGATCTAAAAATTCCCGTTCGGCGGGACCGGCGTTATGATAGGCATGCAGTACGATGGTAGTCCGTTTGCCCTCCCGGATGTCGGAACCGACCTTTTTGCCCAGTCGCGCCTCATCGCCGGTGATGCCCAGGATGTCGTCCTGCAGTTGAAAGGCGGTGCCGCATTTCAAGGCGAATCGTCCCACCGCCGCGATCAGGCCGTTCTCACTCAACGTTTTGCCCAAGCCGATCGAAGCTCCGGCGATTCCGGCATACTCGTACAGGACTCCGGTCTTCAACTCCAACATCCGCAGCACTTCCGCCTCGGTCAACTCGGCGATCGGCCGCCTTGCGAACAAGACATCCAGGGCCTCGCCTTCCAGCAACCGATTGGTCACATCCACTTCCATCCGGCGGACCAGATCGAGGACGACCGGCAGCGGCACTCCCAATGAGGCCGAATCCAACAACAAACGCACCGCCCAGGCATGCTGGAGATCTCCGGTGAGAATCGCCACATTCCGGCCAAGGTCGGCCGCTTCTTTGTCGGGATACCCCCATTCCTGGGCTTTCAGCCGGAACTCCTCATGGATGGTGGGCTGTCCCCGCCGCCGGGGATCATTATCGATAATATCGTCATGGACCAGGGTCCAGGTGTGATACACTTCCACCGCGGCCGCAGCCAGCCGCGCCGCCATCTCCTTGCCGCCGACTGCGCCGCAGCAGAAAAAGAGGATTCCCGGCCGAAACCGTTTGGCGGGACGGTTTATATACGAATAAACAGCTTCCCGGAGGGGTTCCGGACGAAAGCTCTGCCGGTAATGTTCTTCATTGAAAAGCTCGACGACCATGGTTTCCCGTTCTTTCAGAGCGGATACGAATTGTTCCCTCGTTACCATCCCTGCCTAACCCTCCTCTTGGCCCTGATCCAATTGGAACGAACCCAGCTTGGGTTCGGCATTCTCGATTCCCAGCAGGATCTGAAGCCTTCCTTCGGCGGCATCCAGTTTTCCCGTGCAGAACTTGGCTAACCCGATCCCTTCCTCGAATAGATTCAAACTTTCCTCGAGGGACAGCTCGCCGGTCTCAAGCCGCTGCACGATCTCGGTCAGCCGTTCCATGGCTTCCTCATAACTGCGTTCTCCAGGCTTATTTTTATTGGCATCGCTCATGATGAACTCTCCTTACTGAGAGAATTTCAAATCTCTTCGGAAAAGCTTCGCAACTCATTGCGAAGGGTATATTATGGTAATTTGAAATTCTCTGTACTGGTTACTTTACAATGCAGCGCGCCGGAGGCCAACGTGACGTGCACCGCCTCCTCCGCTTCGACTTGTTCGGAACGGGTCACGAAGGTGCCATCCGCCTTCCGGACAATGGCATAGCCCCGGCCGAGCGTGGCTAGTGGGCTTAACGAATCCAGTTTGCCCAGGATCCGCAAAGAGCGCTCCCGCTCCAGTAACAAATGCTGGCGGGTGATGCGGATCATCTGCTCGGAGAGGAGGTCCACTTCCTGGCGTCTCCGGTCCAGCGGCGCCCGGGGCGCTTGAAAGACCCGGCTCTGCATGATCCGTTGCCAATCTCTGCGGCAAGTCTGGATTTTGCGGTTCATCCCCGCCAGCAACCGCCCGCGCAAGGCGATCAGATTGTTTTGGAGGGATGCCTGCTCGGGGACGGCCAGCTCGGCCGCTGCCGAAGGCGTGGGAGCCCGTAGGTCGGACACAAAATCGGCGATGGTAAAATCGGTCTCGTGGCCCACCGCGGAGATGATCGGCAGTGGAAAATCGGCGATCGCCCGGGCCACCCGTTCATCGTTGAAGGCCCACAAGTCTTCCAGCGAACCGCCGCCCCGGCCGATGATCACCAAGTCGAGATTGTGGAAACGGCCTGCTTCCGCCAGCGCCTTCACCAGGCTGGCCGGGGCCTCATCCCCCTGGACCTGGGCGGGAATGATCAAAATATCCAGATTGGGCCGGCGGCGGCGCAAGATCTTAATCATATCCCGGACCGCCGCCCCGGTCGGCGAAGTAATCAATCCGATCTTTTGCGGCAAAGACGGTAGCGGCTTTTTACGGTCGGCATCGAAGAGGCCTTCCGCAGCCAATCGCGCCTTGAGTCTTTCAAAGGCGGCATGCAGATCGCCTTGACCCGTTTCGGCCATCTCCTCGACATACAGTTGGTACTGTCCGAGTTTTTCATAGACCGAGAGGCGGCCGCGCACTTGAATCGCCATGCCGTCGGCAGGCTTGAACCGCAACAGGCGGGCCTGGGATTTGAACATCACGCAGCTGAGCCGGGCTCCCTCATCCTTCAAAGTGAAGTATAAATGCCCGGAACTATGGCGGGTAAAATTGGAGATCTCGCCGCGGATCCAGACCCGCGACAACAGAAAACTCTCCTCAATGACTTGTTTGATGGTTTGGGTCAATTGACTGACACTGATGATCGGTTCGGCCAAGGTAATACTCCTCGTATCGTCGCAAACAATTGTAAGCCTCGCAATGAAGGCGACCCATTTTCTCTTCGTCCCGCGATGGATAAATATCCCAATCCTCCCGGACGGTTGGACGTGGAGGCCCACAGACGCTTGCTCCGCTGTCGTTTTTAGGATTCATCCTTCGAAACGCGAAGGAAACGGTTCGGCAAATCAAGATCTTGAAAATAATGGCAATGGATATCTTTGCCGAACTTTTTTCCTATAATTCGGTAAATAAAAAGAATATTCCTGCCAAAACGCAGGATATCCCAGTTCAGAGAATTGCATAATTACCTTAAACAAGCCCTGTGGCTACAATATATAGTGTAAGGCCCGGATATACCTATCGATATATTGTAGCCAAAAGATTATTTTATCAATTATGCAATTCTCTCCGTTCGTTACCTTATTTTATTGCGGGCTCCGGGAGCCCATAAAAAAACCGGCCGGAAGGAGCTCTGGCCGGTAATCCGAAACGAATTATTGACGGCTTTCCGTTTCCACACGAACTGTGGCCCCGGCTTCTTCCAATGCCGCTCGCAACTCGAGGGCGGCTTCGTAAGAGAGTCCTGAAAAAGTAGTCAGGGAGACCGTTTCATTCCGCATGGCGTAATAGGTGCCGTCCCCGTAATTGGCCCGGAAGTCACGGGCAATCTTTTGAACCCGCTTATTCCTGGGGCCGAAGTCGATGATCTCTACCCGGTAGATCGCTTGATCCGGCGCCGCCGCCACCGACCGCCGCAGCACCTGCACTTTGCCGGCCGGGGCCGATTCTTTGGTTGCCAGCTTGGCAACGGGTTGCTGGATTCGCAGACTATTCAACGCCAGGCCGATGATGACAATCGCCGCCACGCCACAAACCGGCAGAAGCGGCCGAAAGGCCGGAAATCGCCAGCGCCGCGCCGCCGGAGCATTCCATGGACGCTGCGCCGCCTCACTACGAAGGCGGCTCCGCCAAGCCGCGCCAAATTGCGGGACCGGCTCCACCGGCTGAGCCTCGCTCAATAGCCGGTATGCTTCTTCGGCGAGTTGCAGTTCCTTCGCGCAATCGGGGCATGCTTGAATATGCTGGTTGAGCAGAACGCACAGGGACTGGGGGGCTTCCCCCGCCACAAGGCTGTGCAAATGCTGCCGGATCTTGGTACAATTCATGCCTGCATCCTCCCTTCCAGCAAGCCGCTGTAGCGCGGCCGGCCGGCCAATTGCTTGCGGAACGCTTCCCTGGCGCGGCTCAACCGCGATTTGACCGTTCCCACGCCGCATCCGATGATGCGGGCGATTTCGTTGTAATCCAGTCCTTCGATGTCCCTCAGAATAATAATCGTCCGGTGTTCCAAAGAAAGCCCCAGCAACACTTCTTGAATCAGCCGGGCCTGCTCGGAATGTTCGGCCTCATCCTCCGGGTTCCGGAAAGCGGCGGCCGGTTCGACGCCTTTCTCCTTGAGTTCCTCCAAGGAATAGGCCTGATGTTTACGGCGCCTGAGTTCATCCAGACAAAGATTGGTGACGACCCGGTACAGCCAGGTCTTAAAGGTAGATCGACCGTTAAACTCATGGATTTTATGATAAACGCGGACCATGGCCTCCTGGCCGAGGTCGCTGGCGTCGTGGTGATTGCCGAAATACCGGAAAGTAAGATTATAGATTAGTAACTCGTAATTCCCCAAAAGCTCCTCAAATGCCTGCTGATCTCCATTTTGGCACCGGCGGATCAACTCCGGTTCATTCATTGCCGCTCCTTCCCGCCCGCGCGCGCCGCGCCAAGCCGCTCCATTCCATTTATTATAACGGCTGAGGGGGCGGGAAATCAACTCTCATCATCGCAGAGGATGAAACAAAAATCCGGTTCGACCAGCGGCCGGAACAGACCGGAAAGACAGATGAAGCGCCGGAATGGCGGAATTTTTCCCATTTCATCCGCCCCAAAAATCAAACGCCGCTGTGGGAATCTTTTTCTGGTCATTCCGGAAGTCGTTATTTGGACGAATCCAACCCGGGTTCGGTTCCCTGTTTTTAAGTCCGTTCCCTCGTCCAAATTCGAGCCGGGGCGACGGAGAATTCCCCGCGCACCGGGGTTCTCCCTGAGAATTTTCCGCCGCTATGTTAGCGGTAATTGTCTGGATATTTCCTCCGTCCTGTGGTACGTTAATAGAGTTCGGGCGGGCAGCGGCCCGCTCCCCTGATTCCGGTCTTCGAAAAGAGGTTTAAAACGATGAGTGTCAAAGTCGCGGCCTATAAGAAACTGCACCCCACCGAGGCCTATGCCTGCTCGGCCATAGAAGCGCAAAACTGGGCCCAAACCTTCGCCGATCTGCGCCTTGACTTTGGAAGCTTCCGTAGCTTCCGGCTGGACCCGCGCTGCAGCCGGCGGCCGAAAATAACCGGCGTGGTGGTGGCCAAGGCCATGATCGATGCCAAATTAAAGCCAGCCCTTTATTTTTACCCCTTTCCCAACTCCCGCTACCCGGAACCGTTGCGGAAGGAGTTTTTGACCAAAATCCTTCCGGAAATTCAAACCTGGATCGAAGGCTACCTGGCGGCCGCCGACACCGAGATGGTCGGCCAAATGATGCTCGTCGTCGAATTGATGGCCGCCGGATTTACAATTCATCGCTTACGTTGCTTATAAGCTGGAAAGGCCAACCGCTCCGCTCATTCTCCCCCCGGCTACCCCAGTGATATGGACGCCGGTCAATCCCTCCCGTCTGGCCAGCCACCCGTTTTCGCAATCGCTCCGTCGCCTTCAATGTTGAAGGTGTTTATTTTGTTACCATAAATACATACGAAGTAACCGTGCCCATCTGCTCAGTCGCTCGACACGCTCCTTTGGTGAGCGCAGGCATTCTCGCAATGATCGCGCATGCCTGCTCAGTTGCTCTGTGAACAAGCTCAGTTTCCGCGCAAGCATACTCAGTGACTGTGCGAGCTTACACAGTTACTGTGCATGCATGCGCAGTGACCGCGTATGTTCATTCGGTTACGGAAGTAGTTCGTTCGGTTTCGAAAGATGCTCATTCAGTAACCGAATCGAAAGCTTTCGTAATCGAAGGAACAGCTTCGGTCAATGAATCCGGTCATGCGGTTATTGAAGGACCAAATTCAGTTTGAGAATGGGAGACCTGAATTACGAAACGTTCCGGTGCGGGCTCCGGGGACGTGCCTGCTAAGCCGGAACCAGTATCCGCCCTAAACGCAGGAAGCGCTTGGACAGTCTTCTCAAGCGCGTCTTCCGGCCGGCGGGCCCCCGGTCCGGTTCCACACCATTTCCATCTTTCCACCCCGCCGCCATCCTCATCCAAACCCGCCAGCAATCTACCAGCAACTTCCGCGCAGTTGACACGTTGAGAGAATAAGACTGCAACGGAGCCTGCGGTACAAGGATCCAGTCTTGCCAGTGATTCCTTGCAGGAATCACCGGAAAAAAGACGAATGATGCGGTATTGAAATACTTTATGTAAAGTTAGGCGCCATATTTGCTGCTTAACGTCAAAAAACCTTTCCAGTTTCGCGGTTTCACGGACGACCCTATTTTTATCCGGTTCTAAAAGCATTGTGATAAACCCTGCCCGAAGGTCAGGGTGAACACAAAAGCTCAGAAAAGCAAGTGATAAAGTCGATTTTTAATCCTTTGAAAGAGTGATTTCCGAATTTGAGGACTTTATCACATGGCTTCCAAACGACGCGCCAAACATACGAAGCAACATTTTTGAATAGGGTCTTTCCGTTCCAAATTTGGTTCATACTTTAGAAAGGAGCATATCATTTTGATGATTACGAAAAGAAAGTTTTATCTGATGTTATTGGGGATGCTGACCCTGACCGCGATCTTCAGCGTGGAAGCGCAGGCGGCGACGGCAGCCGCGACCGCGACTGCGACCCCGGCGGCGTTCTCCGATATCGAGGGCAACTGGGCGCAAAAAGAGGTCAAGTCGCTCACGGATAAAGGCGTCATTAACGGCTACCCCGACGGCACTTTTAAACCGGATCAGACGATCAACCGGGCGGAATTCGCCAAGCTGGTCGCGAAACTTTTCAACTACCAACCCGCGGCTTCGGTTCAATTTCCGGATATCAAGAATTCCTGGGCCAGCTCCTATATTAAAGGAGTCGGCTCCCAAAAAGTCATGCAGGCTTTCGCCGACGGCAACTTTAAGCCGGAGAATCCGGTCAACCGGGGCCAGTTGGCGGTGTTTCTCACCCGGGTTCTGCATATCGTGACCCCGGAAGAGAAGTATACCGATCCCTGGGCGGCGAGTTTCACGGACCTATCCGAAAAAGATTGGGAATTCCGCTATGTAGAAGTCGCCGCGAAACTCGGCCTTTTGCCGGAAAGCTATAAAAATGAATTTCACGCCGGCCAAGGCGTGACCCGGGCCGAAGCGGCCTGGACCTTGAATGCGCTGAATAATCTTTCAGTTAAAAAAGGCAAGATCTCGACCGTCGATCCGACCAGCGGTCTGGTCAACATTCAACGCCAGCAGAACGGCGATCCGCTCCTGGCCCTGGTCAATCCGGATACGGTAGTGATGCGCAATAACACCAGCGCCGCGGTGGACGGATTGGTGCCAGGCGATGAGATCACCGTTATCTCCAGCGCCTCGGGCGACGTGAAGTATTTAAAAGCCTTTGGCAAAGTCACCAAGAACGATCTGCTCTCGCGGGTCAGCACCATTACCAAAGGCCGTCTCACTCCCGATCAGATCAATTCGATCGTCTCGGGAGACTGGGATTCGATCAAAGATAGCATCAAAGGCGGCATTTATAACCAGATGATCGAAATGGGTCTGACCGCCGGCGAGGCGGAGAGCATTATCGGCCAGGACTGGAACTATCTCGATACGCTCAGCAAAGACCGTTTATCCCAGGCATTGTCGGCACAGTTCGGGATCTCTCAGGACTTCGGCCTGGCCCTGCTGGAGCGGGACATGAAAAAGATTCAAGACTATGGCAAGGTTGAACTGGCGACGGCCGCTCTCAGCAGATTGCTGGGCGCTACGCCGGGCACCGACACCAGCAGTTCCTATTGATACAATTCGAATAGAAAAGCAAACCCTCATCCAACCATGAGGGTTTGCTTTTCCCATTCCGTAGATGCCCAAAAACTCCTGCGCCCGGAATACTCCCGGATGAACCGGCTAACGAATCCCGCCGATCAACGAGAATAAGCCAAATCCCATCACCAAGCAACCTGATACCAAATTTATCCAGTGCAGGGCGGGGTCAAAACGTTTCCGGAAGATTCCCACCAGCAAACTGAGGAAGAACCACCACAGCAGCGATCCGCAAAAAACCCCTAGCACCATCAGGCCGGAACGCCAGAGATCAAAACCGCCCGTTCGGGTGTCCAAACCGGCGTAGACCGCGGCAAACGATAGAATCGTCATGGGATTGGTCAACGTCAAGAAGAAGGTCGAAAGATAATTGCGGAAAAGTCCCAATTGAGATGGAACCTCTGCCGCCGTGGCGGAGGGCCGGGCGACAAAAATCCGCATCCCCAGATATATCAGGAATAACCCTCCAATGATATGAAGCCAGCGTCCCTGGCCGAGTAGCAACGCAGTGGCGGCATTCAAGCCAAAAACGGCAATCGAACCGTAAATGGCGTCCGCTGTCGCCGCCCCGGCTCCCGACACAAAACCGGCCAAGGAGCCGCCGGACAGTCCCCGTTGAATACATAGAATCCCGATCGGACCTACCGGAGCGGCAATCGAAAATCCGATCACCAAGCCTTTCAACCAAAGTTCGGGGCTCATGGCAACACTCCCTTTCATCAATTTCTCCGCCTCGAAGTTTTATGGAGCAATCACTCGTCACCGCAGCCGGAACCAGCCAACGGTACCGCCGACGTCTCTTTCACTGTGGAGAGGACGACCGTAGTCTTGCTCCTTACCACCCCCCGTGTCTCTTTCAGCTGTTCGCTGATGAGGCCTTCCAGTTGGCGCAGGCTCGCGCAACGGATTTTGAGTAGATAATCAAAATCGCCAGCCACATGGTGACATTCCTGAACCTGCGGCAAATGGGCCATCTTTTCCAGGAATGGCGACCGGGCCGAAGGATGATCCAAGGTAACCGCGACAAACGCCGTCACCAGGCACCCTACCGCTTCGGGGTCGACCACTGCGGCATAACCCTTGATGACCCCTTTCTCCTCCAGCCGGCGTACCCTTTCGGCGGCTGCCGGAGCAGTCAAGCCGAGAATCGCCCCCAGCTCCGCCCAGGTGGTGCGGGCCTGTTTCATCAATTGGTCGATGACTTTCAAATCGATGGCATTCATCCCATTCACCCCAATAAAACAAAGTTATTATTCATATTATACTTATAATACAATGTTTGATCAAGAAATTATTTTAAAAAAGAAACCATTCGGGATGGAATGGTTTCTTTTCATTCGTATTGATGGGTGGGGGATTAGTTCGGCAAGATTGCCAATTTACCGGGAGGGCTTCCCTCAATGGGTTGCGCCGAGTTCAACGGTTGCTGATGAACCTTAACCTTGCCATCCTTGACCGAAACCGCAATGGTGCGGCTAAAACGGCCGCCCGTCTGGCTGGTTTCACATGCCAGCCGGTAATTCTGTAAAATCGCCGTGACGGCTTCAAGATTGCGCACTCCGATCTGGAACGAATCATCGTTCCAAACCGCAGTCGCTCCTCCGAAAAGGCGGATATTCAGCTCCCAGCCGTGACAATGATACTGCTTTAAAAATTTCTCCACCATGCCCGGTACAGCCGTGTCAGCAAAATAGCCCGGTGATTGCAGGCTTTTCAATGGGTCAATCGTTGAATCCGGCAGGGCAATATGGGCCATCCCCAAAACTTTTTGGCTTGATGAATAAATGGTCAAAGCCACACATGAACCAAGGGCGAAGGTAATCAGGGTATCTTCGGGATCGTTGGTAATCAACAGTTCTCCTACTCCAAGAACTCGCAACAAAAATAGACACTCCTTAATTAAGATAATTTCCGGAAATTGCCATGATAAAGTTCAATCATTCGTCGCTAATTTCTCCCGCCAGCGATGCGAGTATCGGTTTATGACCATTCCTCAGGGCCGATTGGAGTTACACCCCGCAATTTTGCGAGTCCAGGCATTGTTCCCGGCATGTTTTCACGGCTCGTCATCAAAAACGAAACCATTTGTTTCTTTCGGCAAATTCTTCCCTTTTTTTAGAATTTATGGCTTAAGATTATGTAACATTTCTGGAAATGACGCTCCGTTTATTTTTCCCTTCCCACAAGAATACCGTTCCAAAGGCTGCCGCTGATCATACCTACCGCCCCTCCGCTACAGTCGGAGTAAAGTATCAATAATGGTTTGGACTTGAAAAGGTTTTACGATAAATCCCTGCGCGCCACAGGCCAGTGCTTCCCCCACTATTTTTTCATGTTCCAACGCGGAGATGATTACTACTTTACAATCTTTATCCAGCGCTTTTAGAGCTTTAAGCGTTTCCAGGCCATTCAGTTCCGGCATGGTAATGTCCAGAGTCACCAGATCCGGGTTGAGCTGTTGATATTTTTCAATTGCTTCATAACCGTTCTCCGCCTCGCCTGAGACTTCAAATCCGTAGTTTTCTAATATTTCCCGCAAAATTGTCCTCATTAAAACCGCATCGTCGACCACCAATACCTTCCGCGCCATTTTCACCCTCCTTATTGGTGCAGATCCGGATACCGGCCGCATCTATCGCTGTATGCCGCAATAAGTCTTTCGGGATAACTTGGAGTAGTTACAACATATGTTTTTTCCGCGATCCATTTTTTACAGAGTGAACCGTCGAGAACGTCCCCCCAGGACGCGAAGAACTTTCAAGTTTCCCGGCAGACAAGTTACATGATTCTCCATGGGCAGGTGAATTGATAGAGAGCCTC
Organism: Hydrogenispora ethanolica; assembly: GCF_004340685.1. Classification (NCBI taxonomy): domain Bacteria; kingdom Bacillati; phylum Bacillota; genus Hydrogenispora; species Hydrogenispora ethanolica. Next base: position 53,350 of record NZ_SLUN01000018.1, read on the forward strand.
TCCTTCTCGAACTCATGGTACACGTCTTTTAGATATTCGACGGGAAGCGGAAAACAATAATGGGGAATAACCCTACTTTTCATGAAAAAACACCCTACTTCAAAGGGTGTTTGGACGATGTCCGATCTTAAAAACGCGTGATAATCATCAAAACCTCGGTTCTACAACCATACGGTTAACGGATTATTAAAGGTTGACGATTCCCGCAGGGGATCCAAGCCACCAACTGAGTTCCTTTCCCGGATTTCGATCTGACTTCCAGCCTACCGCCCAGCATTTCAAGGCGTTCGGCCATACCCACCAGCCCGATCCCTGGTGATTCCGGATGACGGAGGAGGCGTTCTTTTTTGAGGCCCAGACCGTTGTCTTGAACTGACAATTGAATCTGCTGATCATTCTGGTGCAAACGGATTCGAACTTTGGAAGCGCCGGCATGTTTTGCGATGTTAGTCAACGATTCCTGCAAGATCCGATAAAGACAGACGCTTACTTCTTCGGGGATATTCCGCAATTCCGAACCGTGATAGTCGATGCTCAAACCGCTTTGTTTGGAAAAATCCCGGCAAAGATCCTCCAGAACCAGATTAATCCCATTATCCTTCAAAGCCGGAGGCCGCAATTGATGAGCCAAGGTCCTGAGATTTTCGAGGGTGGTATCGACCATCATAATCGCATTCGACAATTTTTCTTTTAGAAAAGAATACTGGACCGGGATATCATTGTTTAATAACACCAAGCATATTTTTAACGCAGTTAATGACTGTCCGGTTTCATCATGCAATTCACGGGATAATCGTTTTCGCTCCTCCTCCTGGGTGGCAATGATTTTGGCATTCAGTTTCCGCAATTGCTTTTGGGTGACTTTTACCTGGTCGAACAGCAATGCATTGGCAACAGCCATGCCGGCTTGATCGGCGATTCCCCGCAGTAGGTTTCGGTCCTCCTCCGAAAGATGGGTCTCCTCGTAGGCATAGATATTAATGGTTCCCAATAAATGAATGGAATTAAAAAACACAATCACATCAATCGCTTGCAAATCCGGTTCGGTCTCAGCAAGGTTCGATAGAATTTTTCGGCTCCGAAGTTCCGAAGCCGAGACCGTCAGATACTTTTGTTTGATTAGTTTTTGATAAATAATCGGAGGAACCGGGTCGACGTCCAGGTCTTTGAGCGATATTCCATGACCGAAGACCAGATGAAGCCCATCGGTTTTTTTCTCAAAAAAAGTGGCGCTGACTTTGGTCTGAATTATTTCGGAAATATCCTCGCAAAGCAGCTTCACCAAAACATCCAGATTCAACTGATCGTTGAGCCGGGAAGCGTTTTTGAGTAAGGCTGTCGTCCGAGCATTCTGACGCAGCATCGCTTTTTTGGTTTGGATGCGCTCAGTGATATCCAATCCGATAATGATGAATTGACACTTTCCGTTCCTACTCTTTGATTTTGATTTATACCACTCGATTTCCCGTATGGAGCCATCCTTCAACATAATAGGACTCTGATGATAACTGTATGAAGATTTGGATTCTAAAAATGACCGACGATTCTCTTCCCGGTCGCTTTCTCGAAAAAACAGGGTGAACCAATCTTGGTCCTTAACTTCTTCCAAAGAATAGCCTGACAGTTTCTCCATCAGCGAATTGAAACGGATAATCTTTCCTGTCCGATCAATTACAACAATAATGATTTGGGCAATATTAATGAGTGTTTCCGCAAAATCTTTTTCTTTACGCAAATCATCCTCAATTTGTTTTTGGTGGTTCATATTTGGGTTAAATATGAGTTCAGGCCTCCGCGTTCCATGGTATCCAGCATCGTACACGATTCACAGCAGTTTGAGGTAGACTTCGATCCCATTTAATTCCGTCAACAAATCAAAAAAATAGATTTTACCCTTTTATTGGCGAAAAAACGGTATTCGAACCAACATCAACAAAAAAGGGATGAAATCTCCTTTTCATATTCGACAATCATCAAATCTTCCCCTTCGAAAAAATACCGTTGTTTGGGGTATCTTTTACGTAATATTCTTACATCTAGCATGCTGAAACAATCGACACAGCTTCCGAAATGGTTATAAATGTATATTTTGTAATAATACGTCTTATTTTTATATTCGACTAAAATTTCCTTTTTATAATAGGGTATAACCCTACCTTTAAATAAAAAACACCCTACATTGAGGATGTTTTTCATTGCTGCGGCAATGAGAGAGTCTTATGCGAAAACAAGCTTACTTTTTATCCGTTATTTTCGTCAATGAATTGTATCCAAAAATACTACATTATGTTTGATGGCGATTCGTACCAGACCGGCAGTGTCATGCACATTCAGTTTACTCATCATTCTGGCCCGGTGTTTCTCAACGGTTTTAACAGTAATATTTAGCAATGAAGCTATCGAGTTGTTGGTATGGCCTTCCGCTACCAATTGTAGGACTTCCATTTCCCGCGAAGAAAGAATCGTATCCAGTTCGGTTTCGGTATTCGAGGCAGTAGGATTAAAAATCTCGGAAATTAATGGGGCAGAAACAATGGGAGTGATAAAAATCTCGCCTCGTTTCGCCGCCTTAATCGCTAATATGAGTTCTTCAGTCACCGAACGTTTCAATAAATAACCTTTAGCTCCATTGCGCAGGGATTGTCGGACAAGGGACAGATCCGAATACATGGACAGCACGATAACTCGGGTTGGGACATCGAGCATCTTGATCTTTTGAATGGCTTGGGTCCCATTCAATCGTGGCATGGCAATATCCATCAGCACCACATCCGGTACCAACTTCATCACCATATCCACTGCCATCTGTCCGTCCTCAGCTTCGCCTACAACCTTGATACCAGTTTCTTTCTCTAACAAAGCTTTTATTCCTTGCCGCACCAAGTGATGGTCTTCGGCAATGAGGACACTAACCATGATCATCCTCCAGGGTAGTCATCGCAGGGATTGTTCTCTTTCTCGATTGGATATACAATTTTTGAAATGCGACTCATATTATTCTACAGGAAATAAACAGCCCTTCAGGGCTGTTGGCTGCTTGATGGGTAATTTTATCCTCTAATTTGGAAAGGTCGACACGAGACTCATCCCACATGCTATGGTTCAATCTAAATATTGTTGTGGGTCATGAGCAAACCCAATTTCCGCATGACTTCCAATAATTTCCCCGTATCGATTGGTTTGGCGGCATAAGCTTCGCAACCGGTGTCAAAGGCCTCAAAGACATTATTAGGCTCATTCAAGGCCGTTGTCATAATCACCTTGACCCGGTTTTGGTCCGGAATGCCTCGTTGGTTCTCAATTCCGCGAATCGTCTTTAAGGCTTTATAGCCGTCCACTTTGGGCATCATAATATCCATACAGATTAAATCATAGGGTTGACCTTCATCCCAAGCCATCAAGAAAGCTTCCACTGCTTCCATGCCATTCACAGTGATATCGCAATCACCGTACATTGTTAAAAACTTAAATAAAAATTTTCTGCTGGCTAAATCGTCCTCAACAATCATAATCCGCATGGTGAGAACCCCCTTTCATTTATCACAGCGCAACATTCAATCATTATGTGTCAAACCAATTCGAGCAAGCGGAATCGCCTCTTATTCAGCTCTATGTAAATACTGCTCCAGTTTATCATAGCACTCTTTAATTTCAAGACATTGTTCTTTTCGCACTGCCATTTCCATCTTAAAGGCAAGTTGCTTCAAGATATCATCCTTTTCGTTAACGGCAGCTACTTTTAAATGATGAGCGATGTCTTCCATAGTTGCATAATCTTCATGATTAAAAGCAGCCTCGAAATTTAGGAGAAACCGCTTCTTACTGTCATCCGGTTGGATTTTTTCTGGTTCCCATTCTTTTGAAAGGTCTTCCGCCTCGGAATTTTTCTGGTATTTTGCCGCTTCAACGAAACAGAGTTCAGCAATGTTTTTTGAAAGGTCGTAGATGGAAACCGGTTTGGTAACCAAGCCATCCATGCCTGCAGCCAGAAACTTTTTGGTATCGTCCGAAAAGGCATGCGCCGTTAAAGCTATAATTGGGATGTGCCCTCCGGCTTCCGCTTCCAGTTCTCGGATTCGGCGGGTCGTTTCCATGCCTCCCATGCCCGGCATTTGGATGTCCATCAAAATAAGATTATAACTGTTTCGTGTCAATTTATGGAGAGCCTCTATCCCTTCCGTGGCGACATCGACTTTTATCCCAATGCGCTGTAACATCTTCGCAACGGTTGCCTGATTAATCGGATCGTCCTCCACTAGCAGCACATGCAACTGTGCCGAGCCGAGGTCAAGATAATCGGGAAGGCTGGCTTTCTGGGGCGGTGAGTCTTGAGCATCAAGCGTAACCGGAACAGAAAAATAAAAAGTACTGCCCCGATCTTTTTCACTGTATACCCCAATTTCTCCGCCCATCATGTTTACCAACCGTTTGGCAATCGCAAGTCCCAGGCCGGTCCCGCCGAAACGGCGCGTAATTGATCCATCCACTTGGCTGAATGTTTGAAATAGGCGATTCATTTCAGACTGTTCGATTCCTATTCCGGTATCACTGACTTCAAACCGAAGAAACACACTATCATTCCGGTCATAACTATGATAGACTGCTAGCGTTACCATCCCAGTCTCAGTAAACTTCACCGCATTGGATAGCAGATTATTCAGCACCTGTAGCAGGCGGAGCGGCGCACCGATTAAGGAACGTGGGGTTCGGGGGTTGACCTCAACGGTTAACTCCAATCCTTTTTTTAAAGCACTTGAGAGATGGGCTTTGAGCGCCTTATGAACTAATTCATCCAAATCAAAAGGAATGAGTTCGATTTCAAGTTTCCCTGCTTCAATTTTAGAGAAATCAAGGATATCATTTATTACATTCAATAAAGTCCCGGCACAATTCTTGGCAATCAAAAGGTTTTCACGCTGGTCCCGCTCCAGGCTAGTTAAAAGAGTCAAATCGATCATTCCCGTAATTCCGTTCAGTGGCGTCCTGATCTCATGACTCATATTGGCCAGGAATTCCGTTTTAGCCCGATTCGCTGCCTCGGCGGTCTCTTTCGCCTGTTTCATTTCGGCCTCAGCCTGTTTACGCCCGCTGATGTCGGATATTACGACCGCAAAATAACCCGGCTGCGGACTATATGCCGAAATGGATACCCAGCCGCTGCTCAGTTCCGATTGAGAAGTATCCAGTTTAATACTCTCACCTGTAAGTGCCACCATCCCAAAGATGCGAATCCGCTCCGCAACAATCGGCGCCGATTCGGGGATTATCTCCGTAAGGCGTTTACCGATCAACTGTTCTCGATTCCAGCCCGTCAATTTTTCGAAAGCAGCATTCACTTCTAAAAAAACATAATCTATTGGATTTTGTTGCTCGTCAAATACAACTTGATGGTAAGCAAAACCATCCGACATATTGGCAAATAAAGAAGAATATTTTTCTTGACTCGCCCGCAGTTGAGCTTCGGCATTTTTCCTATACGTAATATCGCGCGCAATGCCGGTGCTTCCTACAATCCGTCCATCTTCCGCAAAGATTGGAGTTTTGATGACTTCAAACCAGCGTTCATCACCGCCACGCACCCTGATTTTTTCTTCCGATCCAAATTGCCGGCCAAAATATACCACTTCACCATCGCCGTTCATTAAACTTTTGGCAAGCTGCTCCGGCCACAACTCAGTGTCTGTCTTCCCGACAACTGCTTCGGGGTGAACTCCCAGCAAAGAGCCGAACCTTTCATTTACGGCAATATAATGTCCCTCTTCATTTTTCAACCAAGCTAAATCGGGGATATTATTCAAAATTGCCTGTTGAAGTCGCTCTTTTTCCAAGACCAACTCCTCTATTCGCTTAATACGAGTTATATCCCGAAATACGACGACTACTCCAAGGACAGTATCGGTTTGATTTTGTATCGGAGCGTTACTCGCAGATATGTAACGAATTGTCCGGTCTCTGGCCACTAATGCCGTATGTTTTGGAAGTCCCACCTTCGTCCGGTTCTCAAAAGCTATTTGCATGGGATCAGTGACCGGTAGCCCCGTTTTGTAATTGATGATTTTAAAAATCACATTGGCGGGTTGATGAATGGCTTCCTCCAGCGTCCAGCCAGTCAATTCCTCAGCAACTTTATTAATAAAAATAACATTCAATCGATCATCGGTTACAATTAATCCATCTCCGATAGAATCCAATAAAGAATGTATCGGTTCCTTATTTGAACGAGTGTGATGACTACCTGATTTTAAGCGATTTCGTAGCAAAGATTCTCGTAATGCATGTTGAAGTACTCTCGAACGATGCGGAAGCTGATTTGGAAAAAAACAATCATAATAAGAGAATGAAAACTGAAAATTCTCAGCTTGCAAATTCCTACTCAATAAGAGCACAATTGCCTCTACTGCGTCTTTTACGAGTGGAGAGAGCAACGAATCGTCGGGAAAAAGATCGATATTCAGCACTATCAAATCCCAAAGGCGATTGGAAATTGCGCTTTTTAAAGCCGAATTATCATCCACCTGGTACACCGTTATGGTAATACCTTCTTGAGCAGCTGCTTCAGCCACTCTATCCGCATCATTTTTTTGGTCGCTGGCGATTAAAACCTGCAAAACTTCAAACACGGCTTCACCTTCCGCTTTGAGTTCCCAAACCCATGTCTATAGGTTGTTGACACAGGTTTCGATCGCTTTCGCCATCTCTCCTAGCGGTACCTGCCTCTCCACTGCGCCGATTTCAAAAGCGACCCGCGGCATACCATACACCACACTGGTACTCTCATCCTGACCGAGAGTCCGACTCCCCTTTTTACGCATTTCAAGCAATCCTTTGGCGCCATCATACCCCATCCCTGTAAGAATAACCCCCACCGAATTCTTACCAGCGTGATCTGCGACGGAGTGAAACAAAACATCGACCGAGGGACAATGTCCGTTCACCTTGTCCCCTTTAAAGCATTCAATAAAATAAGATTCGCCGCCTCTTTTAATTTTCATTTGAAAATCCCCTGGCGCAATCAAAACCCGCCCCGGAAATACACGGTCGCCGTTTTCCGCTTCTTTTACCTCGACTTGACAAGAGTTATTCAACCGTTCAGCATACATTCTGGTAAAAACCGGCGGCATATGTTGAACCACAACCGTTCCTGGCATATTGCGCGGAAAAGCCTGCAAAATATGGGATAAAGCTTCGGTTCCCCCGGTTGAGGCTCCGATGGCGATTAGTTTATCGGGCCGACCTTGAATCACATTCTTTACTTCATGGAACTTGGGGTCATGCTTCCAACTTCCTACCTTAGCAATCGAAGCAATTTTAATCTTTACAATCAGTTCGTTAATGAGTGATTCCATGCTACGACCAATGGAAGTATCCGGTTTGGTTACAAAATCAACTGCTCCAGCTTTGAGCGCTTCAAAAACGCTATCGCTCACAGCACTAACCATTACTACTGGTAAAGGATATTGGGGCATCAACTGTTTTAAGAAATCGATCCCGTTCAATTTCGGCATTTCAACGTCTAAAGTCAAAACTTGCGGCTGCAAGGCAATGATTTTTTCCTTAGCTTCATACGCATCGCTCGCTGTCCCCACAACCTGAATTCCTGAATCCGCCGCGAGACCTTGAACTAAGGTTTCCCGAAAAACCAAGGAATCATCAACGACCAAGACTTTAATCCGCTGTTTGATTGTCACTGGCTTTATTCCTTTCTATAGACCGAAGGACGAATATATTTGTAAGCGGTTTCCTCTCGCCGTAAGGATTCCGAAAGACCGATAAATAAATACCCGCCCGGTTCAGTATGATCATAAAAACGATTCACAAGTTGCCGACGAGTCTCAGAGTCGAAATAGATCATAACATTACGGCAGAAAATGACCTGAAATCTCTTTTTAAATGGAAATACTTGATTCATCAGATTAAACTGCCGGAAAATTACATTTTCCCGAATTTCCTCAACAACATGACTCGAATCGGAGTCATGTTTTTTGAAGTATTTTCGTCTCCATTCTTCTGGCAAGACCTGTAATTGTTCGTTGGTATATATCCCTTGTGTCGCAGTCTCTAAGACTTTTTCCGAAATATCCGTAGCTAAAATACGACTATCCCATAACTTTTGTTCCATCCCGAGAAAGTCTGCGATAATCATTGCCAAAGTATAAGGTTCTTCTCCACTAGAGCATCCTGCACTCCAGATTCGTAAATCTTTATTGGAAGCGGTCTTTTTTAAACATGGGAGCACTTGAGTTTGAAAGTAATTAAAATGTTCTTTCTCCCTCAAAAAAAAAGTATGATTGGTCGTAATCCGATTAATTAATGTTGTAATCGCTTTTCCCGTTTGATCAGCTTTCACATATTTTATATATTCCGAAAAAGAATTGAGATTTTTTTCTGCTAAAATATGCTGTAGCCTTCCGGTTACCAACGTTTTTTTTTCAAATAAATTAATACCATAATTGTTTTTGATAAAACCAACAAGCTCAACGAACTCATCTTCGTTAATTGAAACCATGATCAAGCCCCACCACAATTATAACGTATTACGTCGGGTTGTTTTCACTTTTATTTAATAACGAGAAAAATCAACTTAAGAAAGCTCGGCCAAGTTTTTAACTTCATCATCGTTAAGTAATTTTTTGCAGTCCAACAACAGTTTTACTTGATTTCCTATTTTGCCCAACCCTTTAATGTATCGGGTCTGAAATCCAGTGCTGGGATCGGGAGGAGGCACAATTTCTTCTTCCGGTATCGTAACAACCTCAAGTACCTTATCAACGATCAAACCAATCGTAATTTCTTCTATATCAACTACAATAATGCAAGTCCGCTCATTATACTCCAGAAAATCTTTCTTAAATCGAATTCTTACGTCCATCACCGGAATGATTTTGCCTCGTAAATTAATAATTCCCTTGATATAATCCGGAAGTTCGGGTACCTGTGTAATCGCTTGAATGCCGATAATCTCCGTAACAAATTTTATCTCTATTCCATAATCTTCTTTTCCGATAGAGAACGTCAGAAACCGCCCTTTTTGCGTATCTTCTTGCAATTCCATTGATTCATCGACCATTCCAATCATTTCTACCACCTCTTGTTTTTAAGTCCAATTATTTTTAACGTCATAGAACGAATGGAGACCTCTCAAAAGACTTCAATAATGCAAAAACCCCGCTACATCCAAAATCAAACTAATACTGCCGTCCCCCAATAGAGTACAACCCGCAACCCCACTTACTTTCTTAATGTACCGTGGAAGATTCTTCACCACCACTTGCTGTTCGCCCAGTAATTGATCAGCAAATAAACAAATTACTTTTTGATCATTTTCCACCATCACAATAATTCCTTCCGATAATTCTTCTACAACGGTAGGAATTTTATAAAATTGATGCAGTCGGAGAATGGGATGGCATTGCCCGCGAAGCAGGATCATTTCATTTCCATCCGGGTCATGAATAATGTCTTCACTTTTTACTCGAAATGACTCTCGAATGGTTGTCGTTGGAACAGTAAAAAGCGATTCTCCCACTTGAATCGACATTCCATTAATAATTGCTAAAGTCAACGGAATCTTTAATGAAATTACAGTTCCCATTCCCGGTGTGCTATCAATGAAAACGGTTCCGCCTACCTTCTCAATGTTCTTCACGACTACATCCATGCCTACACCGCGACCCGAAAATTCCGTTACCTTTTCCTTGGTCGAAAATCCTGGCAAAAGAATAAATGAATAAATTTCGCGATCCGTTAATTCGCTTTCAGGCTTAAAGACCAATCCATTTTCTTGAGCTTTAGCCAAAATCTTTTCTTTGTTTAATCCGCGACCGTCATCCTGAACAATGATCCACACTTCATTTCCGGAGTTTTTCGCTTCCAATGTTATTTTTGCTGTTTCCGGTTTCCCTTTCGCCAGACGTTCATTGGGAGGTTCTATACCATGATCAATCGAATTTCGGATTAAATGCATCAGCGGATCAGATAGATTTTCAATGATATTCTTATCAACTTCAGTTTCTTCACCGATTAGCGCAAGCTCAACATCTTTATTAAGCTTGTGAGACATATCCCTTACTATCCTCTGCATTTTTAGGAATGTATTCGTCAACGGAACCATTCGGATGGACATTACGATATCCTGCAATTCATTCGTGATTTTCCGAAGTTGTCCAGAGGCTTTATGATAGTTTTCCAGCGGTAAGTTTTCTAGTTCCGGATGATGAGTCACCATTGCTTCGGCAATCACCAACTCTGCAACCAGATCCATTAATTTATCCAGTTTATCGACATTAACGTTGATAAATTTCTGGGTTACCGAATTAAGAACATGGTTTTTCTCAGCCTCTCCACCATGCTTCGTTTCATTTGGATGAGAATTGCCCGTATCATTACTGGACGCATCTTTTTGGATCTTTGATATCGCGGGAGTATCGATATCCGGAAGAATGGTCACTTCTTTGAGAAACGGCGTCTTATTTAGAAAATCACGAAGCTCTTCAGGAGTGAGCTGACTCTGTATCAAAATATGCAGACCGTTCTTGCGGATCTCCCCAATTGTATCCTGATCGTCGATGATAACCTCAGGACTGGTTTCGACTACCTCCGCTTTCTCTTTTAACTGATACAAAAGGGTGAAGGCTCGAACATCCTCCATTTCACAGCCTTCCATAAAACAAAGTTCGATCCGGAAACGGTTTTGATTATCCTTTTTTTCTGCATTCTGGTCGGAACCAATATAAAACTTTTGCGATTCTGCCTTTTTTGTATCATTTTTGTTTTCAGGAGGCGCTCCTGACGCATCGGATTTCAATGTTGCCAAAAACTCTTTAATCGTTTGGATTAACCCGGATGAATCTCCGTCGGGTTCTTCTCCGTTTTGAAGCTTGTTAATCTCATTTTTGGTAAAATCAACCCCAGCCAAGACTAAATCGCTCAATTTCATATAATCTACCTGGCTTGGCTTTTCCTCGCGTAAAAAATAAAAGAGATCTTCGATCGCATGAGCTAAATTCGAAATATTATTAAATAGCATCATGGCCGAGGAACCTTTAATGGTGTGCATGATTCGGAAAATTTCATTAATCGATGAGTCAAACCCATTGCCTTGTTCACTATTGAGAATAAGTTGTTCCAGCTGCTCAATGAGTTGTGTGGTTTCAAAAATGAACAAATCCAACATGGGTTCCCGCTCAAAACTGCTCCCCATTTAGTTCACTCCTTATTTTAGCGAATTTACCGAATAAAATCCGGGCGGCCGCTGCTGAAACATCGGTCGTCCGGATTAACGAATTTTTTAATCCGCAGGCCTGACTAATCAGCATCCTTGCCGAACAGGTTTTCTAAATATTATATCGACGTTACCTGTATAATCTTAATAGCTTTATAGTTTTTCCTAAAGATCGTTTTTACATAGTAATGGCCAATATTGCTTATTCCGTATCAGACTTTGAAATAAACTCGCTTCATGATATAGCATAATACGAAGACCACCGGATGATATATGTTACGAGCTAGAACAATTCCTACCTATCACCGATTTAAGATGGTAACTCTTCTACCAATCTTTTTTCAATCCATTTCAACTCTGAAACTAACCTAACCAGTAAGGGTTCAGCATCAATAAACTGACTTTCTCGAATCACCGATTCCAATTGAAGTGCCAATTCTTGCGCGCTAACGGCTCCAAAATTGGAAATCGCTCCTCTAACACTATGTACCTTTTGATATAAGAGATTATCATCCCTTGCGTCGAAGGCGCTCCAAAGTCCATCAATCATTGTAGGGAGAACCTTCAAAAAATCTTTGATTAACTCTGCGAGCAACTGCGAATCGTTACTCAGATTTTCGCGGAGCGAATTCAGATCAATAATACTCTCATTGGAAGAGCCCTGCGTCATATTACGGGTGATGACACGATATAAATCATTCATTTTTATTGGCTTTGCGAGGTAATCGTCCATCCCGGCCGCTAGGCATCGCTCGCGATCTCCTTTTAACGCATGAGCAGTCATGGCGATAATTGGAATATGTCTGTTGATACTCATTTCTTTTTGCCGAATTATCGAGGTAGTCTCAAATCCGTCAAGCTCCGGCATCTGCACATCCATCAAAATCAAGTCAAACTGACCGTGTTCCCAAAGAGTCAGACATTCTTTCCCATTAACAGCTGTAGTGACTCGCCAGCCTCGATTACGCAATAAAGTCTCAGCCAGTTTTTGATTGACAATGTTATCTTCCGCCAGTAAAATACGGAGCGTCGTCGGAGATTGAAGCGGACCGTTGTTAATTTTCGCTTGAGGTAATGTCGTTTCCCCGGCTTGTCTCAACTCGCGAGTCTCACTTTCCTCAAGGCCGCGTTGGTATATTAAATGTGCCATCATTTGAATCAGCTCCCCTTGTCGGACCGGTTTAACAAGATAACTTTCGATTCCTAATTTCCGACAGCGCGCCAAATCACCTTGAACCGCATCCGAGGTAAGCATCATGATGATTGTGTTTCTTAATTCCGGCTGACTTTTAATGGTTTCAGCCACAGCAAATCCATCCATCTCCGGCATATTCACATCCAAAAGTACAAAATGATATGGAATTCCATAAATGGCGGCATTTTGCAATAAAGCTAATCCTTCAACTCCATTAGCGGCCAAACTCACGGAAAACCCTAAATTTCGTAAAATATCTTTAAGTATCAAGCGGTTGGTCTCATTATCATCAATTATCAATGTTTTAATGGAGCCATTAAAATGAACGGATTGGGATATCACCTTCGTTTGAACGAGAGGGGGCATATACGGAATTTCAAATTGAAAGGTGCTACCCTCGCCAGGCGTACTTTTCACTTGAATATGGCCGTTCATCATCTCCACTAAGTGTTTGGAGATCGCAAGGCCCAATCCGGTTCCACCGTATTTTCGCGAAATGGAGCCATCCACTTGACTAAAACTTTTGAAAAGGCGGTCCATTTTCTCCGCTGGAATTCCGATCCCGGTATCACGAACTGTAAAGGCGATCCTTCCAGGAGTTGACTCTCCCCAACCAATCTTGACTACGACCTCACCTTGAGCGGTAAATTTTACCGCATTGCCAATAAGATTGGTCAATATTTGGCTTATTCTTCCTGGATCTCCATGAAGAACCGGCGGAAGCGATGAATCGATCTGATACGATAATTCAATCCGTTTTTGATGGGCTGTCACTGCCAACGTCTCCACTGTTTTTTCGATCATCTCTCGCAAGTTAAAATCGACAGTTTCAAGCTCCAGCTGACCAGCTTCTATCTTTGAAAAATCGAGAATGTCATTGATAATCTCCAGTAATAAATCGGCAGAATTCTTAACCATTTGCAGATAATCCCGCTGTTCTCTGTCGAGTTCAGTTTGCAACGCCAATTCAGTCATTCCGATGATGCCATTCATCGGGGTCCGAATCTCATGACTCATATTCGCCAGGAATTCACTTTTCGCCCGATTAGCTGCTTCAGCGGCATTTTTGGCCATCTCTAAGGCTTGCTCCGTCTCCTTACGCTCAGTGATATCAATAAAACTCTCAACTCCGCCTATAATTTTTCCATCCGGGTCTCTGAGCAAGTCAGCACTTTTTAAGACCGTCATCCACTGCCCGTTTTTTTTCCGCATCCTGCATTCGATGGACATCACCGGTTTTGGAACATCCGGACAATAAAGGCCGCATGCTCCCTTAACACATGGAGTTGGCGCAAACATGCGACAAGGTTTACCGATTACTTCCTGGGGTGAGAATCCGGTGAGTTCAGCCGCAACATCGTTAAAACTGGTAATCATTCCTTCTGAATCCACCGAAAAAACGGCGCTTGGTGTCACTCGGCATAACAATTCGAGCCATTCTTTGGTTCGGCGCAATTCATCCTGGGCTTCTTTTCGTTCTGTGATATCGTGAATGATCGAATATAAGAGATTACGCTGGTTGACCTTGATCGGGCCACTATAGACTTCCACTTCGCGAATCTCGCCGCTTGCCAATCGATGTTTAAAAATAAACAGCCTTTTTTCCAGTTTGACGACTCGCTTCATTTCTGAACGAATTTCTGCGAGAGAAAGTACATTAATATCCATAATGTTTAAAGTTTTGAGAACAGATTTGCTAAATCCATAAAACTCAGCAGCTGCCGCATTCCCGTCGACAATTGCGCCAGTATCTGGATCAATCAATAACATCACCGAATTATTCATTTCAAAAAGGCTGTTATAACGAGCCTCGCTTTCAAGCAATGCTTGTTCAAAATGTTTTCGTGCCGTAATATCTCTAACAATTGACAAAGAACCTGGAGTCCCGGGGTCTAGCCGGACTGCTGTTGAAGCTACTTCTACATCAATGGCGTTCTCTGCAAAGTTCACATATTTCATCTCGACTAAAGGCGTACTGTTTCCCAATATCTCCAGTTCCATTAAACGCTGTTGGGTAAGTTGATAAAAGTCTGGATGTACAAATTCATAAATTGATTTACCGTATACCTGTTCTTTTTTTTCAAATCCTAAAAGTCTCAAGAAACCCTGATTGGCATAGACAATCTTCCCTTGAGATTGGGCAAAGAAAGCATCGGGCAAGTTTTCCACAAACCGGTGATAACGGTTCTCGCTCTCTTGCTTTGTCCATTGCTCGCATAGGCTAACCTCAAAACAGTCGAAAAAGCGCTCAATCAACTGAATATAAGCTGCGGCATTTTCTGGCAGCTCCTCTGTAGTGCCGATGAACTCCAAATAGCTTCGGCGGAAGCACTTCAGTAAAGCCAGAAGAATCGGAAAAGGAACTTGGAAGGTATAAACATTCTGTTCATCGCACATTTCAGAACTCACGGAATCCACGGTATTTTGAAATACAGGATCCATGCTGAAACCGCTTCGATTCTGCCATGCCAGAATCAACTTTTGCGACAAGCGAGGAACTGAGATGAGATCATCTTTTTGAAGAATAAGAAGGGCATCAGACAAGTGATTTTCTACAGCGTGCGCAGTAATCCGCTGAATAAGCCAATTTTCTTTATGATGCAATGCTTCCGCAAAATTCATCTTCAATTCCTCCCCCCGGTAAATAATTGTGGGATTCATTGCATTTCCATGCTTATCGATTACACGCCTCTACGAGGGCATGAGGAATCTCCGATAATGGCAGAATTCGAGAAACCGCACCAATAACAGCTGCCTCTTTGGGCATCCCATAAACCACGCTACTTGCTTCGTCCTGAGCGATGGTATAGGCGCCGGCCTTTTTCATCGCTAATAATCCCGTAGCGCCGTCTTTTCCCATTCCAGTAAGAATCGTTCCCACTGCATTCGCTCCGGCGTATTTGGCGACCGACTGAAACAGTACTTCAACCGACGGTCGTTGATGAAAGACGAGCGGGCCGTCTTTGACCTCAACGTAATAATTGGCGCCGCTCCGTTTGAGGACCAAATGCTTATTTCCCGGAGCAATGAGCGCTTTCCCGGGTGTCACCGGTTCCTGATCCTCGGCTTCCTTCACTCGGATCCGGCATTGACTATCTAGCCTATCGGCAAAAGCTTTTGTAAAAAATTCCGGCATATGCTGAACTATCAAAATTGGATGCATATCCGCAGGCAATTGAGTCAACAAAGCCTTCAAGGCCTCCGTGCCGCCCGTGGAGGCTCCGATTGCCAATATCTTAAAGGTGGTTTTCAGTAATGCGTTGTTGAATTGGTACTTCTGAGAGACTGCTTCCGAACGATTGAATTGCGTCGCAGAAATTGAAAATTTTCGCAGGCCGGCCACTGCCTTAATTTTGTCGATCAATTGCGCGCTCATATCTTGCACCGAATAGGAAGAACCCGGCTTGGCAATAACTTCGGCTGCACCTAAATCTAAAGCGCGCAAGGCTACTTGCCCTCCTTTTTCAGCCAGGGAACTCACGATAATTACCGGCATCGGATGATAACGCATCAGTTTTTCCAAAAAGGTCAAGCCATCCATCTTTGGCATTTCGATATCCAATAGCAGTACATCGGGGTTCAACTGTACTATTTTGTCCCGGGCGATAAAAGGGTCGGGCGCTGTCCCGACTATCTCCAGCTCGGGATCTTTGGCTAGTTCGGTGCTGAAAACTTTCCGAACCATGGCTGAATCATCAACAATCAATACCTTAATCTTCCCTGCCATGTTATTTATACCAGTCGCTTTCCCACGCTTTATTTACTTTTGAAATGAAGATCTCTCCGGTAACAGTATTAAAGATAACTTTTCGGCTGATTGGACCGCCCGTATCCCGCGTGGCAATCTCAATCCGATGCTTCTGTAAAATTTCTTCCGCAATCTTCGCATTCTCATTTCCAATCATGGAATTGAGGTGCAAATGCTGACCTCCGCCAACGATATGCGCTTTCAATCCGGATCTTTCCGCGCCCATCTTCCGGAATAGGTGAATCATATAGGGAATGGAAAGATCCCCAAACCGCGCATTGCGTTCACCGCGTAACGATCTGGCAAATAGGTAATGATTCATCCCGCCGATCCGTGGCGCCTCGCTCCAGATACAGACCGCTACGCAAGATCCGAGGACCGTCTGGATCAAATACGGCTCAGGGGTTACAAAAATGAAGCCAGGCTGGAGAAAATAACTATTGAACCCTTCCATACCTATTTAGTCGATCAATTGCATCTCGCGCAATTGCTGTAACAGTTTGACTCGCTCAATCGGTTTTACGAGATAAGCCTCGCATTGTTCCTGAAATGCCTGCTTGATATTTTCATGATCATGCAAAGCGGTGGTCATAATAATCTTGGCGCCATCTCCCCAATCGACGCTCATCTCCCGTTCAATCGCACGAATCGTCTTTAGAACCTCCTGTCCGCCCAGTTCCGGCATCATGATGTCCAAACAAATTAATTGGTATGGACTCTTTTCCTGCCAGGCAAGGCGGAACGCTTCGATCGCTTCCTTACCATTTACAGCAATGTCGCAAGGACCATAGGGCGCCAGAATGATCTGGAGCAAGCGACGGCTGACAAAATCATCTTCGACGATCAAGGTTTTCATGATTCACACTCCCCGTAAAATGGCGCGATGAGTACTTCGCTACGCCGTCAGTTTTCAATTTTGAATAAATTCTCAACGTCCAGGATCATTGCCAGTTTCCCGTCGCCAAGGATAGAAACTCCGGAGGCGAATTTCTGTTCCTTAAATTCTCGATCGAGCGGCTTGACCACGACTTCCTTCCGGCCGGAAATGCCAGCGATCGGCAATGCCTTCTGGTGCTTATCCATTTCCAGTATGATCACCAAACTATTCTCCGGTAAATGGTCCGGCTCCGCGACCCCAAAAGCTTTCGCAATCGGCACCACTGGCAGCACTTCATCCCGGACCTTAAAAAAGGCCCGTTTCCCTTTGATGAATATCCACTGCTCAGGACGGGGTTGAATAATCTGCTTTACATTCAAAGTCGGGATCACGCAGCGATAACCAAAAATCTCAGCGATAATTCCATTTAGAGCTGCAAAATTGATGGGAATCTTGAGAATGAAGGTGCAACCCTTGGCCGGAAAGTTTCGCACTTCGATTTTGCCGCCGATCCGCGCCATTTCGGTCTTGACGACATCGAGACCGACTCCCCGGCCGGAGATATGGTTCACCTTTTCCGCCGTAGAAAAGCCGGGCAAAAAGATGAAGTCGACAATCTCCTCATCCCGGTATTTTTTGGCGGGATCGGCCAAGCCTTTTTCAATGGCTTTGGTGAGGATCCTTTCAAGCGACAAACCCCGTCCATCATCGGAAATCTCAATATAAATGTTGCCTTTTTTGTTATAGGCCTGAATTTTAACTTCTCCTTGCGGCGGTTTCCCGAGCTGGATTCTTTCCGCCTCGCTTTCAATCCCATGAGAGATCGAATTCTTGACCATGTGGAGCAATGGGTCCTGGATCTTCTCGGCGACACCGCGATCGATCTCCGTATCCTCTCCCAGCGCCAGATAGTTTACATTTTTTCCAAGTTCATTAATGGCATCGCGCGCCACCCGGTTAATCTTTTGAAATGTCGCCTTTAACGAAACCATCCGCATCGACATGGACTGACTCTGAAGATCCTTGATCAGCCTTTCCATCCGTAACACTTTATTGACCAGTTCATCATTGGCATTAAAACGTTGCAACGCGGACTGTTCAATCTGTGCTTGCAATATCAGCAGTTCACCAATTTTATCGACCATACCGTCGATCTTGTAGGTAGGGATGCGGGCAAATTCAGTTCCGGAAATTCCATTCAACCCATTGCGTTTGTTGGGTTCCGATGCCCGAGCGGGTTGACCCGGAGCTTCCGTTGGAGAACCTTTCCCCTCGCTCGGCTCATCCGAGGCATCCGGGACCAGGAGCGGCTGACGATTGGCTTCCTGCTTTATGAACTGCTTTGCTGCTGGCGGCTCTTGGAGATTCGCCGTCGCAATCACGGCTTCGGCCGAAGAAACGCCCTTCGTACCCGATTCCAAGTCCTGCAGATGTTGTTCAATTTTCTTGGATAACTCCGGACCCGCTTGCTCGGATGTTTCCGTGATCAGCTGTCTGATCAGCTCGCCCGATATCAAAAGTCGTTCCAGTACAATTTGGTCAGTTTGGTGTTCCGCCTTCCGGATCTGATTCAAAAACCGCTTGGTATGATCGGTGATCTTTTTCACTGAGCCAAAACCGATAAACCCCGCCAGACCGCCGATGGTATGAAACAGCCGGTAAATCCGGTAAAGAATCTCGGCGTTTCCCACGGGTCCTGCCAATTCCGACAGGCTAAGCTCTATTTTGCCAAGATACTCTTGCATTTCCGCCAAAAAATCCGCCCGAAATTCCCGGTCAATCTCAATTACTTGCGCAGGCCCGGCCGGTCCGTCAATAATTTCCGCAACGAGTTGATCCACCTCATCCGACTCATTTGTGCCCTCCGCTTTTCGCTCCTGGGAAGTGACCAGGCGGAACGGATTGACGCTAGGAATGGTTCCAAAATTGGCTGGCAGGGGTTGAACTGAAACAATGATCTCCGTTTCGATAGCCAACGATTGAAGAATAGCGGCATCTTGCGATTGCGAAGCCAAAATTACTACCAATTGTTCCGGCTCGTAGAGAAGATTACCCTCTTTAACCGCAGGCACTTCCGGGTCAGCCTTCAGCAATACTCCCTGATTCTCCAAGATCTGATAAACAATCAGTGCCCTCACGGAGACAAGTTGCGTTTCCGGTTTAAAGGTAATTTGAACCTGATACAGCGAGTATCCTTGCGCTGCCAAATCCTGCGCTTGTTGGATGAGCTCCGGAGAGTCGAGAAACATTGGCTTTTCTATCCCGGATTGGGGCATTTCAAGTGGCTGCTGATTCGCCTGGATGATCTCGTGCAGATGCTTCATAATCTGATCCGACTTGAAATCGCCTTCATCCCCATTTTGAATCACCGATTCTAAACAATTCAGGAGAAAATCATGACAAACAAAGAGGAGCTCCACCAGTTTGGCATCAACCTTAAGCTTTCCATCCCGAACATCATGTAATACATCCTCCATGCCATGGGCCATATTCTCCATCTTCATCAAGCCCATCATGGCGGAGGATCCTTTCATGGTGTGAACCACCCGAAAGATCTCATTGATGATTTCCTTGTTCTCCGGGTCCTTTTCAAGCTCCATCAAAGAATCATTCAGAATATCCAGGTGTTCCCTGGTTTCTCCGACAAATATCTCCGCCAGTTCACTCATGGGGTGAACCTCCTTTAATTAACAAATTTGCAACATCTCGATAGGATGGAATAAACTTTCCTTGCAACTTTTTGCATTCCTAAAGCCGAACGCAAACGAAATCCAAAACGGCATTATTTCATCCTATTCCTGCGGTATTGAGTTGAATGAAATCCCTCAATTTTACCATCATGTCCTGCTTTCGGGACTTGATGCATCCCAATTCAACTAATGTACCGCCCGCCGGCCTTCGTATTCTTCCGGTAGATGGTCGGTTGCAAATACTGAAAATGATGTCGCTTATTGGTCAGACTTTCGGAATGGCCGATAAAAAACAGGCCGCCCGGGATTAAAACATCGTAAAAACGATTTACCAAATCTTGCTGGGTCTGCGGATCAAAATAAATCATTACATTCCGGCAAAAAATCATGTCAAACTTATTTTGAAACGGAAAATGATCCATCAAATTAAACTGGCGAAAGGTAATCAAGTCTTTTATTTCCTGGGTAACCTTCCAGGCATCGCGCTGCCGGCTAAAATAACGCTGCAAATAATAGGGATTGATCACCGCCACATCTGCCGCGTTGTAAACGCCTCGTTGAGCGGCGACCAAAACCCGGTGACTCAAATCGGTGGCTAAGATTTTAACCTGGATCGCCGCCGGCAAGGTTTCCCGCAATACCATCGCCAGCGTATAAGGTTCTTCCCCGGTGGAACAACCGGCGCTCCAAACCCGGATCATCCCTTCCTTCTGAATCCGCGGATTGAGATCCATGATATTTTGCAGCTGTTTTTGAATAAACTCAAAATGGTGATTTTCACGAAAAAAATCAGTCTTATTAATCGTGATCTCATCGGAAAAACGGACCCAGTCTTCAGGTTTCCCGTCCCGCGTCAAACGTTGATAATACTCATCGTATGACGCGATCCCCTGCTGGCGCATTAACTTATCCAATTTCGTTTTCAGCATTTCTTTCTTGACCGATTGAATATGGATCCCCAACTGGTCATAGATTAGCCGGCTGAATTTTTGAAATTGCCCTTCATTCAAATGATTCGTTGGGTCCATATCAAAAATCACTCAGATCGTCTTTTAACGGGATGACTTGTTCGGGATCCACAATTTGCGTCGTCTTTTTGGAAAACGAGTTTTTCTCGGCAGTATCCTGAAGCATCTTTCCCGGAGCGGAGTTCCCGCCAGACTTCGGCCGTTGCAAAGAAGGCTTGGCGGCCAAACGCTCCGTCGGGTAACCCGCATCGGCGGCGGCGAGGCCGTCCACCAATCCTTTGAGCTGCTGTACAATTTCCCGGGTATTATAGACTTGGGCATTGAGTTCTTCGGCGGCGGAAGCGCTTTCCTCGGCTCCCGCTGCATTGGACATGGTGACCGTCTCCATCTGGGCAATGGCCTTATTCACCTGCATAATCCCCTGAGACTGCTCTTGACTGGCGACCACGATCTCTTCCATCAATTCATTCACTTTTTTGGCTTGTTGAGTAATGGAGACCAGCGCCTCTTGAACCCGCTCGGAAACGGTCACGCCCTTGGCAGCCAATTCAATATTGTTTTCAATGATGGCAGCGGTATCTTTAGCCGCCTGGGCGCTGCGCTGAGCCAGATTCCGGACCTCCTCGGCCACGACGGCGAATCCCATGCCGGCTTCCCCGGCGCGCGCCGCTTCCACAGCCGCATTCAGGGCTAGAATATTGGTCTGAAAGGCAATCTCATCGATGACCTTAATAATCTTGGCAATCTGGTCGCTGGAGCGTTTTAACTCGTTCATCGAAGTCATCATCTGCTCCATCTCGTGGTTGCCGCGTTCCGCAAATTCAATGGTCTGCTTGGACAACAAACCCGCCTGGTGAGTATTTTCCGAGTTCTGCTGGACCATCGAGGATGTCTGTTCCAGCGTAGTGGATGTTTCCTGGATCGCGGCGGCCTGTTCCGAGCTGCCTTCCGCCAATTGCTGGCTGGTGGAGGAGAGTTGAGTGGAAGCTGCGGCAATTTGGGTCGCACTCTCGGAAAGACTGTCCACGCTATTTTTGATGGACTTGCTAATGGAGGTACTTAGGAAATAGCCCAATCCCAAAGATAATAAAAGTCCCAGCGCAATGCTGATAACAATGATGATCGAAGTAGTTCTTTGTTGGTTATCCGCAGCGCTGCTTTCGTTCTTTGCCGCTTGCCGATTCATGGCAATCAGCTTCGCCAGTATTTCCTCGGATTTTAGAAAATTCTGGCGGGCAATCGTATAGGAGATCTCCAGCGCTTTCTGTTTTGAAGCGGTAGTATTCAAAAGAGCTTGCTCAACTACTTGTTCATGACTTTCTTTCCAAATACTCCATACCGATTGCAAAGCCACCCATAGTTCTCGTTCCCCTTTCAATGAAATGAGCGGCTCGTATTCTTTCGAACATTGCTCGATGCGTTTCCAAATCGTCGTCATCCGGTTCTTCTGAAACTCCATCTCATCCCGGTTGGGTGCAATCAGCATTGAACGCTCGGCTGCCAGAATACTATTCATTCCCGATTCGATCGTCAAGAGGTTTTGAACGGAAGGAAGCATATTATTACTGATCTGATTTAAATTTTCACCGACCCTCTGGAGACCACCCCATCCGATGATTCCTAAGACAAGCGTGATTAAAGAGACCAATAGAAAACTAAGGATCAATTTGGCACTGAGTTTCAATCGTTTAAGCATTTTCGACCACTCCTTTAGTTTCTTTTAAACTGGTCAGCTCTTCCTGAGCCAACATTTGATCCATTTCCAGCAAGACAATCACTTTATTTTTTAACTTCCCGATCCCGGTCATGAATTTGCCGTCAATGACGCTGTCGTATTGCTCGGGGGGTTCGACATCGCCAGCCTGGACATTGACAACTTCTAAGACCATATCCACCACGAGGCCGAAGAGCCGTTGCTGGCCGCCGGATTGAATCTCCACCACGATAATGCAAGTCCGGTCGGAATACAGCTGTTCGGGAAGGCCGAACTTCAAGCGCAGGTCGACGACAGGCACGATTTTACCGCGCAGGTTAATGATTCCTTTGATAAACACGGGGGTTTTAGGGATCGGTGTGATCTCCATCATTCCGATGATCTCTCTAACTTGCCGAATCGGGATTCCATACCCTTCGTTCCCCAGGCCGAAGGTCAGATATTTTCCTCCGTTCATCTCGCTCTCCTCCAACTTTTTTCATAACCCACATTCTCATTCGCTTCACTACATCCCGACTGAGTAGCTAAAAAATGCTTTTCCCCTTCCCTCCCATGTCCAATTTGTTCTTCTGTGTTTCGGATAATGATTCATTGGAATATATTAAATGAAATATATTTCCTGGTAGATAATGATATTTGTATATTTATCGGCAGAGGAAGCCAGAACTTTAATGAATTATGCAATCGGTTCCGGGATCCCTTGACCCGACTGCATTTTGGGTTATGAACCATCATTTCTCTCCGGAATAAATTGAAGCGGCGGATGAGGATTCCTTGGGGGGAATGGAAGACGGATCTTCAATCATCCAAGACCGAGCTTGAATAACGAAAGATCGATCTTCAACCATCCAAGATCGATCTTGAATAACCGAAGATTGATCTTCAATCATCCAAGATTGATCTTGAGCGACTGAAGATCGATCTCCAACCATCCAAGATCGATCTTGAGTAACTGAAGATTGATCTTCAACCATCAAAGATCGATCTTGAATGACTGAAGATCGACCTTCAATTACCAAAGATCGATCTTGAACGGTTGAAGACTGATTTTAACGACATCACGCTCCTGGCGGGACCAGCGCGGATTTAGCGGCTACCTTTTCATAATTGGCCTCCGTTCCCGAAGGTCGAATCCTGCGGTTCACTCAATCCCAACCCGGACCGGAACCGGATGCAACACCCGGATCAGATCTTCCGGTTTGATACTCACCAGATAACCCCTTTTTCCGCCATTTATGTAGAGCAACGGCAAGGCCAGGATGCTCTCCTCCACATACACCGGGAGCTGCTTACGGGTTCCAAAAGGCGAGGTTCCTCCGACCAGATATCCGGTATGTTTGGTGGCGGTCTCCGGCGTGCAGGGATGAATGCTCTTTACCCCGAGCACCCGGGCCAATTCCTTGGTGGAGACTTGCCGGTCGCCATGCATCAGTATCAATAACGGATGGCGCTCCTCGTCCTCCATGACCAGCGTTTTGACGGTGCTGTGCTCATCGATGCCCAGTTCCCTGGCGGCAACCTCGGTGCCGCCCTTCTCTTCATACGCATAAAGATGATCGGCGAAGGCCACCTTGGCCGCTCGTAATTGCCGAACTGCGGTTGTAACCGGCGTTTTTTCCATCTTACGATTCACTCCAGTCTGTATCATTGGCAGCGGGTGACCCCGTCCCAACCCTCCGTGTACCTGAGAGAATTCGCGATCCGCCAAAAGCTTCCTGCGTTTTTCCGGCGCGGTCGGGTTAAAAAAAGTTAACGATCAACTTTTATCAGTGACGGCAGGTTAATCCGGTCGCATACCGAAATAATTATGACAAAATTCAAATCATACCTCGAGGTGACCATTATGAAGTCTGCCCTGTTTGTGGTCGACGTGCAAAATGATTTTTGCCCGGGCGGCAGTCTGGCGGTGGCCGGGGGCGATCAGGTCGTTCCCGTCATCAACCGCTTACTCCCCCGCTTCGACACCGTGGTGTATACCCGGGACTGGCATCCCGCCAACCATATCAGTTTCGCCGCGCAGCCTCAATTCATCGATCAATCCTGGCCGGTCCATTGCGTCGCGGGAACTCCCGGCGCGGCCTTTCACCCCGGACTGCAGGTCAGGGAAGACGCCATCATTGTCAATAAAGCGACTGCCGTCGCTCAGGAGGCCTATAGCGCTTTCCAAGGAACCGATTTAGCGGAGCGGCTGCGGAGCCTGGGTGTGGATACGCTATACCTCACCGGCCTGGCGACCGATTATTGCGTCAAAGCCACCGCCCGCGACGGATTGCGGGAAGGCTTCCGGGTGCTGGTTATCCGCGATGCCGTCCGGGGAGTGGATGTGCCGCCGGGATCGGCCGATCAGGCCCTGGCGGAAATGGCCCGGGCCGGAGCCGAAATTATCACCGCGGCCGAGGTGAAATAAGTGGAAAACCTGTCGGATACCGCTGCCGGCTGGGGGGAGCGTAGAGACTCCGCCCTACTGACCGATTACTATGAAATCACCATGCTTTATGGCTTCTGGAAGTACGGCCGGCACGAGCAGCAAGCCTGTTTCGAATATTTCTTCCGTTCGTTGCCGCCTCATAACGGTTTCGCCCTCAGCGCCGGCCTGGAACAGTTCCTCGACTTTTTGCGCCATTTTGCGTTCAATCCAAGCGATCTGGCGTACCTGGGCCAACAAGGCTTCGAACCCGAGTTTCTGGAGTATCTGGCCCATTTCAAACCCGATTTCGACCTGTGGGCCGTTCCCGAAGGTTCGGTGGTCTTTCCCAATGAACCCTTGATCCGGGTCGAAGGCCCGCTCGGCTTCTTGCAACTGTTGGAAACCATCCTCTTGAACTCATTAAACTATCCGACCCTGGTGGCTACCAAAGCGGCCCGGGTCTGTTATGCCGCAGAAGGAGATCCGGTGATGGAGTTCGGCCTGCGCCGCGCCCAGGGCCCGGACGGCGGACTGAGCGGCGCCCGGGCCGCCATCATCGGCGGTTGCGTCGGAACCTCCAATGTGCTCGCCGGCAAACTCTACGGCGCCAAAATCCTGGGAACCCACGCCCATAGCTGGGTGATGAGCTTCGAGAGTGAAACCGAGGCCTTTCGCGCCTATGCCAAGGCTTTCCCCAACAATATCACGCTCTTGGTCGATACCTACGATCCGGTCAACAGCGGAATTCCCAACGCCATCACAGTCTTTCGGGAACTGCGGGCCCAGGGGCTGAATCCGCGCGGCTCGATCCGGCTCGACTCCGGCGACCTGGCCAAACTTTCCAAAGAAGCCTGGCGGCTCTTTCGCGAGGCCGGCTTCGAAAATCCGTCGATTGTAGCCTCCAATGAACTGGATGAAGACCTGATCGCCGACCTGAAACGGCAGGGCGCCAAGATCAACTCCTGGGGCGTGGGCACCAATCTGATCACCTCCCGCGACTATCCGGCCCTGGGCGGAGTCTACAAACTGGTCGCCATTCACGAAGCGGGCGGCTGGGAGCCGCGGATCAAGATCTCCGGCAACATCACCAAGATCACCGATCCGGGCCGGAAACGGATCATCCGCTATTACGACCATGAAAACCATCCGCTGGCCGACCTTCTCTATCTCGAAGGCGAACCGGTCCAGCAAGGCCGGGTCAAGGCTTACGATCGGGAAAATCTGCAAAAAGAGATCACGTTCCGGGCCGATCATTATACGGAACTTTCCCAAAAAATGGCCGAAGGCGGAAAATTTACGGTCGCTCCCGTATCCTTGCCGGAGCTGCAGGCGCGGGCCCAGGCCAATCTGACCTGTTTTCCCGATGAATATCGCCGGCTGCGCTACCCGCAGACCTACGACGTCTTCCTCTCTCCCGAAGCCGCCCGGGTGAAACACACCTTGCTGGAGGCGAACGGTTTTTACCGCACCGAGGCGGCTGGCAAGGAAGAATAAGGCTGGTTGCCAGATTCAAAAACCCGGGTCAAAGAAAGGCCCGGGTTTTTTAGTTCGGAACGCGAACCAACGAATATCTTATGGAAACGGTTGGAATCGCGTAAATTTTTATGAAAGCGTCTTTTCAATTTCGGGCGTTCGCGCGATAATAATAATGAAAGAAAATTTTCAGGCACTCTCATGCCGATAGTGTCGGGCCGACACTAACAGTGCAGTCCGTCCGGCGGAAGGAAACTACGATGCGCATTCGCTTGACCTTATGTTTATTTCTCATGATCGCGGCGGTCCTCGCCATTCCTCACCGGGCGCAAGCCGCAACCTTCTCCGCCGATCTGACGGTGACCCAAAACGGGCGGGCACACTCCGGCAAGATCTACGTCCGGGACAATGCCATCCGCCAGGAATTGCGGCTTAAAAACGAGGTTCAGATCACCATCATCCGGCTCGACCAGAAACTCGTCTGGACGCTTCAGACCGCCAACCGGACCTTCCTGGAGACCGCTTACCTCGGCACCCAGACCGATCTCCAGTCCTACGGCATCAAAACCGAGGATATCCGGGAAACCAGGACCATCGGCATTGAACAGCTGAATGGCTACCGCTGCACCGTGATTCAATACCGCTTCAATGACCCCAAGATCATGATGACTCAATGGATAGCGACCAAACTCAATTTCACCATCAAGACGGAAATCCATGGCGTCAAAGGTTTCAATCTGACGCAAGAGCTTAAAAACATCGTCGAAACTCCGGCCGCAGACACCGTCTTCGAGATCCCGGCCGGCTATCAAAAGATCTCTTTTACCTCCCCCGACACGCCCTAAAAACCCGGTACACCGGAACACGCCGCGGGACTTCCAAATGGTTTCCTCAAATCTTCATGCAAAAACAAAACCGCCTCCCTGCGACGGCGGTTTTCCTGTTGGCTTTTCGGAGTAGCTTAATGATGGAGATAATTTTCCCGAGCAGCCTGATAGTGCGGGGTGCAGGATTCTTCGATATCCACCCGGACCGGAGTCTCCTGCTCCATCGATTCAATGATCGCCAGCACGGTCCGGGCGTCGCCCAGCTCCAGCTCCGGGGTGACCGCGATCGCTTCTTCGCCGATGTAGGCCTTGTAAAAATTGAGCAGTTCATTATAGTAGCCCCGTTGCGGCCGGTAGGGGATCTGCTTGGAATTGCCGTCATTCAGGGTGAGATTGATGACGCCGCAGTCCCGCTCTTCCTGGTAGATCTCGCCTTTCTGGCCGATGATCCGCCAGCCGACTAAAGGCCGCTGAATCTCCTTGCCGCCGGCGTAGAAGACATAGCTGCCGGTGAAGCCGCTCTGGAAGCGGAAGATGACGTGGACCACGGTATACTGCTCGGGCGTGACCGGTTTTTGCTGCCCATACGCCATCAGCTCGTCAATCGCTCCGAAGACGTGGCGAATCGCCGCGATATCGTGCACCGCCGTATCGTAAAAGATCCCGCCCGGGAAATCGGGATGTTGCCGCCACTCCTTGGCCGGGAAGGCGTCCTTCCGCATATCGTCGGGGTAGTTGAGCACCCGGTTCCAGAGGAAGTAATCCACCTCGCCGATCTGGCCTTGCCGCACCAGATCCCGGATGAGATTGGGATCTTCGTTATACCGGTAATTCTCGGCGATCAACATCGGGATCCGGTATTTTTGGGGAAGCGCCGCGCATTTTTCGGCCTGTTCCAACGTTGGCGCCAGCGGCTTCTCCAAAATGATCCCTTTTCCGGTCCCGGCGATCTGCTGGGCGATCGCCTCGGCAACCGTAAAATTCAAACCGATTGGCACCATGATGTCGATCACCTGTACGTCGTCACGCCCCGCCAGCTGCCGGTAATCGGTGTATACGTCCTGATCGGACAGTCCCAAACGTTTCGCCCAATTCTGGGCTTTCGCCCGATCTTCGTCACAAACGGCCACGATCTGATATTCCTCGGCCAACTCCTGGTAGGCCGGATAATGCAACCGTTCCAGAGCCATTCCGGTTCCGATGATTCCCACCTTCAAACGTTCCATCAGCATCCCCCGTATCTGTTCAAGTGATAAACTTATTATTCGTCCCTGAACGGTGAATATACGGCAAATCGGCCAATCGGCTTACAATTTTTCCATATTTGGGATTTCCTAAAAAAGCTGTGATTAACCCGGCTAAAAAGCCGGGAAGAGCCACAGCGATTGCTTGAAGCAAGTGATAAAGGCGTTTTTAGACTTTTTATAGGTCGAATCGATTGGGAAGAGACTTATCACCTGGCTTTTGAAACCAAAAAAAGCAAGCCCGAGGTTCGGACCTGCTTCTTCGCAATTTTAGCCAGTGATAGCTTCTTATTTTTTCAGGCTCTGGTCCAGCGACGCCTGGACCTTGAGGGGCAACCCGAACAGGTTGATGAAACCCTCGGCGTCTTTCTGATTGTAGACCTGGTCCGCGCCAAAGGTCGCCAGTTTCTCCTGGTAAAGCGAGTACGGCGATTTCCGGCCGACAGTCTGAACCGAACCTTTGAACAATTTTACCTTGATGCTGCCGCTCACCCGCTCCTGAGTTTGATCGATAAAGGCGTCGAGCGCCTGGCGGAGCGGGGTGAACCATTGGCCGAAGTAAACCAGCTCGGCATAGCGCCCGGCGACCATCTGTTTGTAATGCAGGGTATCCCGATCCAGGGTGATGGTCTCCAGGGCGTGATGCGCCTCATACAGCACCGTGCCGGCGGGTGTCTCGTAGACGCCGCGCGATTTCATGCCCACCAACCGGTTCTCGACGATATCGACCCGGCCCACGCCGTGCCGGCCGGCGATCTCATTCAGCTTGAAGATCAGCGCGACCGGGTCGTAACCCTGGCCGTTGATCGCCACCGGGACGCCCTTCTCGAAGTCGATGGTCAGGATCTCCGGTTGATCCGGAGCCTGTTCCGGAGAGGCGGTGAGGATGAACATATCCTCGTTATACTCGTTCCAGGGATCTTCCAAAATGCCCCCCTCGTAGCTGATGTGCCAGAGGTTGCGGTCCATCGAATAAGGTTTGGCCTTGGAGACCGGAACGGGAATCCCTCGCGCCTCGGCATAATCAATCTCCTCGTCGCGCGATTTGATATCCCATTCCCGCCAGGGGGCGATGATCTTCAGGTCCGGCTTCAAAGCCTTGAAGGTCAACTCGAAGCGGACCTGATCGTTGCCTTTACCGGTGGCGCCGTGAGCGACCGCATCGGCTCCCTCTTTGATGGCGATCTCCACCTGCCGTTTGGCGATGACCGGCCGGGCAATGGAAGTCCCCAGCAAGTAACGGTTCTCATAGATCGCTCCGGACTTGATCATCGGGAAGACAAAATCCCGCACCAGTTCTTCCTTGAGATCTTCAATATAAATCTTGCTGGCCCCGGTCTTGATGGCCTTTTCATTTAACGGTTCCAACTCTTCCTCTTGGCCGACATCCGCCGCGTACGCGATCACTTCGCAACCATAATTCTCTTTCAGCCAGGGGATGATGATTGAGGTATCCAAACCGCCCGAATACGCCAGAACCACCTTGTTTAATTTTTCCATCATGACTCCTCCGTTCGTTTTAACGATAAAAGCAAACCTTGGTTCAGAAATTGATTTTAGCACCGTTTATATTCAGGAAAACTCCCGCAATACCTGCTTCATGATGGCCAAAGCTTCATCCAGTTCAGCCGGAGGGATATTCAAGGCCGGCAAGATGCGGATGGCGGTATCGGTGACTGCGTTGACCACCAACCCCCGCTCCAGACATTTCAGCATCACCGGTTTACTGGGGATATTCAGATCGAGAGCCAGCATCATGCCGATGCCCCGCGAACCTTTGATCACCGGAAGCTCTTTCCGCCATTCTTCCCAGGTATCTTGGATATGGCGGCCCTTGCGGATGACTTCGGCCATGAGGCCGGGCTCCTGCAGCAGATCGAGTACGGCCAGGCCGGCGGCGAAGGCCATGGCGCCTCCACCTATTGTCGTGCTGTGATCACCCGGCTCGAAAAGATTGGCCCGTTCGTCCACGAGCAATGCTCCGCAGGGGATTCCGCCGCCCAAAGTTTTGGCGACGGTGATCACATCCGGACGGAAGTGGAAATGTTCGTAGGCAAAATACTTGCCGGTCCGGCCGAAGCCGGTCTGAACCTCATCCACCATCACCAGCACCCGCCGCTCACGGCAGAATGCGACCAACCCGGCGATGAACTCGGGATCGGCCGGGACCACGCCGCCTTCACCCTGCACCAATTCGATGAGAATGGCGCAACTCTGGTCGCCGATCGCCGTCTTCCAGGCGTCGAGGTCATTCATGGGAGCGTAGACAAAGCCCCGCACCACCGGTTGAAAACTGGCCTGATACTTCGGCTGCCCCGTCGCGGACAACGCGCCGAAGGTCCGGCCGTGAAACGAATCCCGGGCGGTGACGATCTGATACTTGCCGTCCAAATGGACCTTGCCATACTTGCGGGCCAGCTTCAGCGCGGCTTCGTTGGCCTCGGCGCCGCTATTGGAGAAGAAGACCTGCTGAAAACCTGTTAATTTGGTCAAAGCCGCCGCCAGCTTAACCTGTTCCTCCAGATAAAAGTAGTTGGAGACATGGATAATCTTCCCGGCCTGGCGCACCAATGCTTCCGTGATGGCCGGATGGGAATGGCCGAAATTATGGACCGAGATCCCGGTCAAAAGATCGAGATACTCCTTGCCATCCGCATCCCATAGGCGCGACCCCTCGCCCCGGGTGAAGACCACCGGCAACCGGCCGACGTTTTTCATCACCGCCGGCTGCCCCAGCTCGAGCAAGCTGGAATTCGACATCACAATACACCTGCCTTTTAAAAGAGCTGTGATCAGTCCGGCTACAAAAGCCGGAAGGGTCACAGCGATTGCTTCATGCAAGTGATAAAGTCGATTCAATCTTTTTGCAAGACAACTTCCGGTTCGAAAGACTTTATCACATGGCTTTACTGAACGACCATGGTTCCGATTCCCTGGTCGGTCAAGATCTCCAATAACATGGAGTGCATCAGGCGGCCGTCGATAATATGAGTCCGGTTCACGCCATGGTTTAGCGCGGTGATACAAGCCTGAACCTTCGGGATCATGCCGCCTTCGATCTGACCCCGGTTAATCATTTCATAAGCATGTTCAACTTGCAAAGCGGAGATAAGCGAGGATTTATCCTCATAATTTTCGAAGATCCCTTCCACATCAGTCAGCATGATCAATTTTTCCGCCCGCAGCGCGGCGGCCAGTTCCCCGGCGGCCGTGTCGGCGTTGATGTTATAGCTGACCCCATCCTCACCGACGCCAATCGACGAGATGACCGGGATATAGTTATTGGCAATCAACTGGTCAATGATGGTGGTATCGATCCCGGTCACTTCCCCCACGAAGCCGACATCGGGGATTTCTCCTTGAAAATCTGCGGGCATAGTGGGCTGGGTCTTTTTCGCCCTGATTAAATTGGCATCCTGTCCGGAGAGACCGACCGCTTTCCCGCCGATCAGGTTCAACTTGGCGACGATCTCCTTATTCAGTTTGCCGACCAACACCATCTGCACGATCTCCATGGTCTCGGCGTCGGTAACCCGCAGGCCCTGAACAAACTGGGCTTTCTTCCCCACCCGGTTCAACATCTGGGTGATCTCCGGCCCGCCGCCGTGGATCACGACCGGATTGACCCCGAGAAACTTCATCAACACAATATCCTGCATGACGCCTTGTTTTAAGGATTCGTTGATCATGGCGTTACCGCCATATTTGATGACAAACGTCTTACCGTAAAAAGTCCGGATATAGGGGATCGCTTCCACCAGCACCCCGGCTTTGGCAATAATCTGGTCCATTCCGGCCACCTCCTTCTCTAAAATACAAACGTTCAAATCAACACTGCGTCGCAATCCACCGGGGCGTTCAAAAACGGATTGTGACATACATCGTCACTGTTTCAAGTCCGGTAACTGCCGTTGATTTTGACATAATCATAACTGAGGTCACAGGTCCAGACGCTGGCCTCAGCCGATCCGGCGCCGAGGTTGACCGTGATTAACAGTTCGGACTGTTCAAGGACGCGTTTGGCCCGCGCTTCATCGAACACCAAACCGCAGCCATTCTCGCAGACCAGCAAGTCGCCGAGATAAATCCGGACCCGGCCGGGCTCAAAGGTCACTCCCGAATAACCGGCGGCCGCCAGGATCCGGCCCCAGTTGGCATCCTCACCGAAGAGCGCCGTCTTGACCAGGTTGGAGGTGGCGATGGATTTGGCGATGGTCACCGCTTCAGATTCGGTAGCGGCCCCGGTTACTTTGATTTCTACCAGCTTGGTAGCACCTTCGCCGTCCCGGGCCATTTGGCGCGCCAAATCCTGGCAGACCGTGATCAGACCTTCCAGGAACAACTGATATTCCGGCCCGTCGGTCTCCAGTGACGCATTACCGGCCTTGCCGTTAGCGAGGATTAACAGGCAGTCGTTGGTGCTGGTATCGCCATCCACCGTCACCCGGTTGAAAGAAAGATCGCCGGCCCGCCGCAACGCCCGTTTAAGCATCGCCGCATCGATGGCGATATCCGTAGTAACCACGCCGAGCATCGTCGCCATATTCGGATGGATCATCCCCGAACCTTTGGCCATGCCGCCGATATGGACCGTCCGGCCATCCAGTTCGAACTCCACCGCGGCCTCCTTGGGAAAGGTGTCCGTGGTCATAATCGCCTGGGCTGCAGCTCTGCCCCCTTCAGCGCTGATGAATTCCGGTCGCCCGGCCAAGGTCTGTTGAATCTTTGTCATCGGCAAGGAAACGCCGATCACTCCGGTGGAAGCCACCAGCACCGCATCGGATGGGATTCCTAAGAAGTCCGCGGCCGCCCTAGCCATTGCTTCGGCAGTCGCCGTGCCATCCGGAACACAGGCGTTGGCATTGCCGCTATTCAGGATCACTGCTTGAGCGGTATCGTTTCGCAACTGCTGTTTCGAAAAGACGACCGGAGCCGCCTGCACCACATTGGTAGTGAAAATGCCGGCCGCCACCGCCGGAGCCTCGGAATAAACCAACGCCAGATCCGGTTGACCATTCTTCTTAATTCCACAGGCGATCCCGCCCGCCTGAAACCCAGCCGCTACAGTCACGCCGCCAGAAATCTTTTGCATGATGCCACCTCCATTACGGGTACACCGGCCATTGCACCAGACTCATGGTCTCCGGGAGATCACACATGATGTTCATATTCTGGATGGCCTGGCCGGAAGCGCCCTTGATCATATTGTCAATCACTGAGACTACGATTAGTTGCCGGGTCCGCGGGTCTACCCGTACCGCAATATGGCAACAGTTTGTGCCGGTTACATTTTTCAACTCCGGCAACTGGGGTTCACGGACAATTTTGATGAACGGCTCGCCCTGGTACGCTTCGGCGAGCATCGATTCGACCTCGGCAGTGTTCATTGTTTTGGTGAGACTCAGGTGAAGCGTACTCAGAATCCCCCGCGCTACCGGAAGTAGATGCGGGGTGAACGATACCGCGACCTCTTTTCCGGCCAACCGGGAAAGCTCCTGCTCGATTTCAGGGGTATGCCGATGAGTGGCGACACCATAGGCTTTAAAGTTGCCAAACAACTCCGGGAAGTGATAAGCCACTTCCGCTTTGCGGCCGGCGCCGGAGACGCCCGATTTGGCATCAATGATAATCCGGTCGGGATCGACCACGCCTGCTTTCAGCAACGGGCACAGGGGTAAAATGACACTCGTCGGATAGCAACCGGGATTTCCGACCACTTGGGCTTCACGGATCTCTTTGCGGTAAAGTTCCGGTAGGCCATAGGCCGCCAGCTTCGTCATTTCTCTCGCGCAATGCTCTTTTTTGTACCATGCCTCATAAATCCGGTAATCACGGAACCGGAAATCGGCCCCCAGATCGATTACTTTTTGTCCCTTCTCCAGCAACGCGGGAGCCAAAGCCATGGCCACGCCATGCGGAACGGCCAGAAAGACCAGATCGCAGCCATCCACCGCATCCGCCGAGTCGGACCCGTTGAAAACCGGTCCATTCCACCCCGTGAAGCTGGCAAAGACCTCTTCCAGTTTCTTCCCTTCATGCGTCCGGGAGGTAATGGCGGCGACTTCCACCTTCGGATGCTGCGCCAGAATCCGAAGCAACTCACCTCCGGTATAACCGGACGCTCCGATAATTCCTACTTTAATCATTTCGCTCGACCTCTTCTGGTTCAAATTACCAGGCTTTATTTAATAATTATACATAGGATGCGAATAACACGCAAGCCAATATCCAATAATATTTCTTAAATATTGGTGAACCAGATTTAATGGTAATGTATAATTATACTTAAAGTCTGATTTTTAATCCCCGATAAGAATATATTTTGAAATTGTCGCAGTGATTATGTGGAATCTACGATAGATATTGCCAAAGGAGGTAATGAAACGACATCCTCCTTCCCACATGGAAAGGAGGATGTCGTTTCATTTGGATGAATGGCAGCTTGTTATTTCCCCAATGCCTTTTTGAACTCTTTATTCAATAAAGGCAGGATCTCCAGAACATCCCCGACAATCCCGAAAGTCGCGATCTTAAAGATGGGGGCATCCGGGTTTTTATTAATGGCAATAATGATATCCGATGATTGCATGCCGGCCATATGCTGAATGGCGCCATGAATACCACATGCAAAATAGACCTTGGGACCTACGGTCTTGCCGGTCTGGCCGACCTGATGCGAATAAGGAACCCATCCCGCATCCACTGCCGCCCGCGAAGCACCCACCGCCGCACCCAGCGTTTCCGCCAGTTCCTCCACAAGTGCAAAATTTTTGGGATCGCATAATCCCCGGCCGCCGGAGACGATGATATTGGCCTCTTCCAGGTTGACCGCAGGCCCAACCTCATTGACGACTTCCAGGATTTTCGCCCGAACATCCCAAACATTGTGAGAGAGATCAACGGACACGACCTCGCCGGTTCTTGCCGAGGCGGCCGGCAGCGGTTTGAAGACCTTCGGCCGGACGGTCGCCATCTGCGGCCGATGATTCGGACAGAGAATCGTAGCCATCAGATTGCCGCCAAAAGCCGGCCGGGTCTGTAACAGATTCTTTTCGGCAACATCCACTTCCAAACCAGTACAATCCGCGGTCAAACCAGTACCCAACCGGGCTGCCACTTTCGGAGCTAACGAACGGCCGGTCGCTGTCGCTCCCATCAAAATAATATTCGGTCGCTCTTGACGGGCAAGATCGACGATTACCTGCGCATAGGGATCTTCGAGAAAACTCTCTAGTTCCGGCGCTTCAGCCAGCAGAACTTTATCGGCACCCTGGGCGATCAGTTGTTGCGCTATCCCGGCGACCTCTTTGCCGAGCAGCAAAGCAACCAGCGGTTCGCCAAGCTGATCCGCAAGTTTCCGCCCTTCGCCCAAGAGCTCAAAGGCCACATTCGCCAACTTGCCCTGGCGTTGTTCCGCAAAAACCCACACCCCGCGGTAGAGCGTCTTATCAATCGTGATCTCCTGCTCGCGCTGGATTTCGATGGCTTGAAACTTGCAAGCCGAGACGCATGAACCGCAAAAATTACAGCCATCTTTGATGACCGCTTTTTTGTCAACGAGCTCAATGATGCCAAAAGGGCAGCTGGATATGCAGATTTTACAGCCCAAACATTTATCGACATGAACTTTGATACCCATGATAATCCTCCTATCCGATTTCGTAAAAAAGGAGCGACTGCGGCGGATCAGACTATCTTCCTGCCGACGATGGCATCAACCAAAGCTTGAACCTGCTCCTCGGGAGTACCTTCAAAGACTTGCCCCTGGCATTTGAGCTCGGGAATGAAAATCCGTTTTACCCACGTAGGCGAGCCTTTCAACCCAATCTTGGCTGGATCGGCATCGATCATTGCCGCAGTCCAAGTGGTAATCACTGCTTTCTTGGCGCGCATCATCCCTTTGAGGGACGGCAGCCGGGGTTCATTGATCTCCTTTACCACGGTGATCAATGCTGGCAAAGGGATCTGAACCCGCTCATAACCTTCTTCATTCATCCGCTCGGCGATCAAATGGTCAGCCGCGATCTCATTCACTTTTTTGACATAGGTTAGATGGGGGATGCCCAAATTTTCAGCGATTTCCGGACCGACTTGGGCGGTGTCGCCATCAATGGCTTGCTTGCCGCATAGAATCAATCCGACCTCTCCGATCTTGGCAATCCCTTTGGCTAAGGCATGAGCCGTGGCGAGCGTGTCCGAACCGGCAAAAGCCCGATCCGACAACAGAATTGCATCATCGGCTCCCATGCCGATTAACTCCCGTAATGATTCGGCGGCTTGTGGGGGACCCATCGATAATACGGTGACCGTCCCGCCTAGTTTCTCTTTGATTCGGATGGCTTCTTCCACAGCGTACATATCAAACGGATTGATAATGCTGGCGACTCCCTCCCGAACCAAAGTATTCGTTTCGGGATTAATCTTGACTTCGGTGGTTTCCGGAACCTGTTTGACACAAACGACAATCTTCACCAATATCTCCTCCTTATGACGGCAGGAAAAATAAATCCCCGACCTAAAAAAGCGCCCCCGCGGGCGCTTGATAAAGGCTTATTTTGAAGCGTATTCCTTAATCAGTTCCAGGGCGATGATGTTGCGCTGAATCTGGTTGGTCCCTTCGTAAATCTGGGTAATTTTAGCGTCGCGCATCATTTTTTCAACCGGATACTCTTTCATATAACCATACCCGCCTAAAACCTGAACGGCATCGACCGTAACCTTCATGGCGACGTCAGAGGCGAATAGTTTGGCCATGGCCGATTCCTTGGAGAAGTTCTTGGCGCCGGCATCAATCATCCGCGCAGTGGCATAAACCAGTGCCCGGGCCGCTTCCAACTGAGTGGCCATGTCCGCCAGCATATGTTGGATTGCTTGAAAGGACGAGATGGGTTGTCCGAATTGAACCCGTTGTTTGGCGTATTTGACCGCTGCGTCCAACGCTCCCTGGGCAATACCGATGGCTTGGGCGCCGATCCCGGGCCGGGTCCGGTCAAACGTACGCATGGTGGCAATGAAGCCAATGCCTTCTTTCCCTCCGAGCAAATTCTCTTTGGGGATTCGGCAATTGTCGAAGATCAGTTCGCGAGTAGCCGAAGCGCGGATACCCATCTTATTCTCTTTTTTCCCGAACGAGAAACCGGGAGTCCCTTTTTCGACGATAAAGGCGCTGATGCCGCGAGGCCCTTTCTGTTTATTGGTCACCGCCATCACAGTATAGATTTCGGCTTCCCCGCCATTGGTGATCCACTGTTTCGTTCCATTTAAGACATATTCGTTGCCATCGAGCACTGCCGTGGTTTCCATGGCGGCCGGGTCGCTACCGGCATTCGCCTCCGTAGCGCCAAAGGCGGCTAACTTTTTCCCGGAGGCAATCAAAGGGAGGTATTTCTTTTTCTGCTCGTCTGTACCCAGGACCAGAATGGGCATGCAACCCAGTCCCGAGGCGGCATAGCTGACCGCCACACCGCTGCAAGCCCGCGAAAGCTCTTCCACCACCAGGCATTGCTCGAAAACTCCGCCACCCAGTCCGCCGTATTCTTCCGGCAGATAGACTCCGAACAAATCCGCTTCCGCAATAATCTTCATCAGATCCCAGGGAAACTCTCCGGTCTCATCCAATTCCAACGCCCGCGGCGCGATTTTCTCAACCGCGATTCGTCGCGCTAAATCTCGAATCATCTCTTGTTCTTCAGTCAGAAAGTAATCCAAACCGGTCACCTCTCCGTTATGTTTTGTAAAATTTACGATATTATTGAATAAAAATTGCAAATTAGTTTCAGTCTAACATACCCGTTGAAACCTTGTCAAGCCGCCGCGCTGGCGCGGTTTGCGGAGGTCATCCCTCCATAACCGACCCTCATTCCGGATACCTGGTAAATAATTACTATACTCGAATCCGGCTCTCCCAAAGTTTGTGCATCCATAACCATTGTTCCGGATAATGCGTCACGACTTCTTGTACCATCCCGATATAGTAAGCGGTGTTGGCGACCAGATCCTCGGCATAGTCTCCAGTCTTGGAGAGTTCAATCTCTTCCGATATGACCACGCGATAGCG
This sequence comes from Hydrogenispora ethanolica, assembly GCF_004340685.1. Taxonomy (NCBI): domain Bacteria; kingdom Bacillati; phylum Bacillota; genus Hydrogenispora; species Hydrogenispora ethanolica. The sequence continues at coordinate 91,771 of NZ_SLUN01000018.1, forward strand.
GTTTCCTTCCTCCCGTACCAAGTAAGCGAAGATGACCGGCGCCCCGGTTTTGAGTGCAAATTCGGCCGCACCGGGCGGTAACGATGCAGTCCTGCCAAAAACTTGGACCCGAACCCCTCTTTGGCCGGCCTGCGATTGATCAATGAGGAACGGCACGATTTCATTATTGCGAAGTGCCAACACTATCTGGCGTAAAAACCTTTCTCGCGGAACCACTTTTATCCCTGCGGATTGGCGTTTCGCCTGGATAACCCGGTCCACCAAGGGATTAGTTTGCGTTTTTACCAGCGGAGTCAAGGGATACCCCAGGGCCGAGAGGGCCAAACCGAGCAATTCCCAGTTGCCAAGATGCGCCACGATCAAAATGGCTCCTTTTCTCTGTGCCAGCACTTGTCGGAGATTGGCTTCGCCGCTGATCGTCACCCGCTTTCGCAAGGCGTCAAAACCCCGGGAATAAAAGTAAAAGAATTCGCTACCCACCTGCCCGATATTTTCCCACACTTTACAGGCCAATTCGTTTACATTGATCCCGGTCAGAAACCCTTGACCCTGCGCTTCGCGAATATTCTCAATCGTCAATTGACGTCTGGAGGTGAGAACTTGGTATGCCATTTTTCCGAGCTGTTTACCCACCCAGCAACTCCAGGAGAACGGCATGATCCTGGTGAACCAAAGAAAAGCTTGTAAAGCGAAGAATTCCAGCCAATTCTTTAAATCCCTGTTCTTTTTCGGCATATTATTTTTCCTCACGGCTTCATTCCGGTTAATCCTTTAATGATGTCGTGCAAGTGGATAATTCCGATCGCCACACCCTCTGTATCGATGACTGGCAGGACCGTAATGTTTTTGGCCTCCATTACATGCATCGCCTCTGCGGCCAACTTCTCCGGTCCGATGGAACGCGGATTTCTGGTCATCACCCGTTCAACTGGCAGGGTCAATGGATTGTCATGATTCTTCAATATCCGGCGCAAATCGCCATCAGTAATGATCCCGGCCAATCTTCCCCGTTCCCCGACGATCACCGCCGCGCCGTGGTTACCGTGGGAAGTCATGACGATGACGGCGTCCTTCACGGTTTTATCGAGCGGAATGACCGGATTCATCTCGCCGGTATGCATCAGCTTATCCACTGTCAGCAAGAGTTTCCGGCCCAGTGAACCGCCAGGATGATACAGCGCGAAATCCTCCGGTGTAAAATTGCGGGTCTTCAGCAACACCACTGCCAATGCATCCCCCAATGCCAGGGTTGCCGTAGTGCTGGCGGTAGGAGCCAAACCGAGCGGGCAGGCCTCTTTTTCAACTTGCACCATGAGTACCAGATCGCTGTTTTGCGCAAGGGAAGAGTCCCGATTCCCTGTTATGCTGATGATGGGAGTCCCGATAATTTTTAAGGTCGGCAGGATCGCCAGCACCTCATCCACCTCTCCGCTACTGGAGATGGCAATAACGATATCGCTTGGCGTGACCATCCCCAAATCCCCGTGGACTGCTTCACCGGGATGCAGAAAAAATGATGGCGTCCCCGTGCTGGCAAGGGTCGCGGCAATTTTTCGTCCAATCAGCCCGGATTTCCCCATTCCGGTGACCACGATCCGTCCGCTGCAATTCAGGATCAATTCCACTGCTCGGGCAAAACTATCGTCCAATTCCTCGGCAATCGTCTTGACTGCTTCGGCCTCAATTCGTAATACTTCTTTGGCCTGTTCGAGGTATCCTGTTACGCAGCGGGATTCGGTAAGTTCTTTCATCTCTCGGATCATAGCTCATCCTTTACGATTGCATCAATTTTTAGGCAGGTTCGCAGCAAGGCTTCTAATTTCGATAACTCGACCATGTTGGGTCCATCGGATTTCGCACAGTCGGGATTGTCATGGACTTCCAGGAAGAGCCCGTCCACCCCGGTAGCGACCGCAGCGCGGCAAAGATACGGAACCATCCGGCGATCCCCGCCGGTGGCTTTGCCCAGCCCGCCCGGTTCCTGAACGCTATGGGTTCCATCAAAAACCACAGGGACACCCAACGAGCGCATCAACGGCAAGGCGCGCATGTCCACCACCAGCCGATTATAACCGAAGGAAACGCCCCGTTCAGTCAATATGACCTGCTGATTTCCGGTATAACGAACTTTTTCGATGGCATTCTTCATGTCCTGGGGAGCACTGAATTGTGCTTTCTTAATGTTAATAATCCGTCCCGTCTGAGCGGCCGCCACGATTAAATCGGTCTGGCGCGAGAGAAAAGCCGGGATCTGAATGATATCGAGGACTTCAGCCGCCTTCTCAACTTGGCTCACTTCATGAATGTCCGAGAGGATGGGCAGTCCCAGTTCAGTTTTGATCGTTTTTAATATCGCGAGGCCACGCTCCAGCCCCGGACCGCGAAACGAATCCACCGCCGTTCGATTGGCTTTGTCAAAAGAAGCCTTGAATACGAAGCGGATGCCAACCGCTGCGGCAATCTTCTGCAATTCCACAGCCATCCCCATGGCATGCTCTTCCGATTCGATCACGCAAGGACCGGCTATCAAAAAGAATTGTTTCGATAATAAGTTTTCCAGCGTTGCAAACACGAGGGTTCCTCCCGCATCAAATAATCTTTTGTTCCAGTATCGCCCGGACCCGCTCCAGATCGGCGGGAGTGTCGACCCCTACCGAATCTTGGGCCACTTCCACGACTTTAATTCGATATCCGTAGGATAAAACCCGCAATTGCTCCAACGATTCAGTCAATTCGATGGTAGTCTGCGGCAATTCGACGTATTTTAACAGGAACTCGCGGCGATAACCGTACAGCCCGACATGTTTCCAGTATTGAGCCATCTCGGCTTTACGGGGATAAGGAATCGGCGAACGTGAAAAATAAAGCGCATATCCCTCTTCATCTGTAACGACTTTAACCACCGAAGGTTCCTCAATCTGCGCCGGTTCGGTCAAACGAACCTTGGCGGTGGACATCGGCAGGGTCATGTCAGCGACCAGCGGCTGGATGATTGAATCAATGACTTCGCCGCGGATTAACGGTTCATCGCCCTGAATATTGATGATTAGATCCGCATCATGCCTGCGCGCAACCTCCGCCAGCCGGTCGGTTCCGGTTGGATGGTCCGCCGCGGTTAACTCCACCGTTCCCCCAAATTGCCGTACCGCATCGCAGATTCGCTGGTCATCGGTGGCGACCAGTACTTCATCGAGAAGCGAAGCGGTCTTCGCGCTCTCATACACCCATTGAATCATGGGCTTTCCCACAATATCCAATAACGGTTTGCCCGGCAACCGGGTTGATTGATATCGGGCCGGTATTACCCCTAAAACTTTCATGAGTCCCAACCTTTCTACTGAATTCGGGCGTCAATCTGCGATAAAATCTGCGGATTTCTCACACTAAACTCCAGAGTAAGCAATAGCAGTTCGATTTCGGCCCGTTGAAAAAGTTCCGTAAACCGTTCCAGCTTCACTCCATCCTTCGCCGTTACGACGATCTCGGTGATCGCCGTTTCCCGCAACTCCGCTATCAAAGACTCCATCTCTTCCGGAGTCCAGGAATGGTGATCGGGATAAACCTTGGTGAAGGCGAGCTCTGCTCCGAGTCCGGTCAAGGAGTCAAAGAACTGTTGCGGATTGCCGATGGCGGTGACCGCTCCGCAACGGCGGCCCTCTAAGAATGAAACCGCCGCTGCCGGGGATGGCTCATCCGACCATTCGCTCAGCTTCACAATCTCGGGCGGAAGCGGCTCCACCAAACCGACTTGCAATTCGGGATTTTCCCGGATTAACCGGTCGGTCAGACGTTCCAACTCCACCTGATCTACCCGCTCAAGGCGAGTCAGGAAAACTGCCTGAGCCCGGGATAATCCGCTTAGCGGTTCCCGTAAAATCCCCCTGGGGATCAGCCGTCCGTTGCCAAAAGGATTACTGGCGTCCATGACCACAATGTCGTAGTCCCGCTGCAGCTTCCAATATTGAAAACCGTCATCCAGCACAAAACAGTCGATCGTCGGATCGCACTGCAATGCGGCCTGTCCCATTCGCAAACGGTCCCTTCCCACCGACACGCGTGTTCCCGGCAGCAGCTTGGCCAATAAATAGGGTTCATCGCCGGTGAGGCCCGGCTGTAAATTGGAGAGCTCGTCACTGCAAAATACTAAGCCTTCCTTTTGGGCCACGCCCCCGTATCCCCGGGTCAAGATCGCCGGGTTTCGGCCGCCCGCCCGGAGCCAGCGCACCAGCCAAACCACGGTGGGAGTCTTTCCGGTGCCTCCGGCCACCAGATTGCCGACACTAATCACCGGTACCGGCAAACTGCGGGAACGCGTGAGCGCCCGGTTTAAGCCCAACAAAAGGCGGTATAGCCCTTCCAATCCGGTCAGCAGCAGCCGCACCGCTCCGGCCAGCGGACCTTGCTCCGTCCCCGAGACGACTCGATATAAATAATCCAGAATGGGTTGCTCCCGCCTCACGAACCGCTCCTCACCAGATCGGCCAGCAAGCGGACTGTCTTTTCGGCCGCCCCCTGGTTCGACAGTACCGCCTGGCGTCCCGCCAGCGCCCGGCGGCGATAGAGCGCCCGGTCGGCGGTAAGTTCCTTGATGGCCTGCACCAAACCGTCGGCATCATTCACCGTAAAACCGGCGTCAAACGCTTCCAATAGCTCCTTCATCTCCTGCTGGGCATGCATGTACGGGCCATAGATGACCGGCTTGGCCTGCACTGCCGCCTCCAGGATATTATGACCGCCGATATCGACCAGGCTTCCTCCGACGAAGATCACCTCGGCCAGGGCATACGCCAAACTTAACTCGCCGAAGGTATCCAGGAGCAAAATCTGGGGCGATTCATCGGATGATTGGGCAGTGCGCCGGGTAAACGAAAAACCGGAAGTCTTCAAAAGTCCGCTCACTGCTTCGGCCCGGTCCGGATGGCGCGGCGCCAGGATCAGATAGTACGGCCGCTCTTTGAGTAATTCCCGATAGGCCTGGAGGACTTGCTCCTCCTCGCCGGGGTGGGTGCTGGCAGCCGTAAAGATGGGTATTTCCGGCTTCCAGTGGTATTGCTCCAGGAAGGCGGCCAGCTTATCCGGATGGAAAGTCGGGTAATCCTGATCAAACTTGGCGTTTCCGGCGACCACGATCTTCTCGAGCGGCGCGCCCAAAGTGCCGATGCGATTGGCGTCTTCCGCCGATTGCATGGCGAGAAGATCGAGCTGTCCCAGAACAGTTTTTAAAAAAGGAGCCACTTTCAAATATCTTCCGTAGGACCGGTTGCTGATCCTGCCATTCACCATCGCGATCTTGGCCCCGGCTTTGCGGCAGTAACGGATGGCATTGGGCCAAATCTCCGTTTCCACCATAATGAACAACCGCGGTTTGATCCGTTTCACAAAACGTCGGCTAAAAAACGGAAAATCGAATGGGAAATAAGTAATCGGGAGCGTATCTCCCAATAACTTTTGGGCCATTGCCTGGCCTGTCGGCGTGGTGGTCGTAAAGACCACCTGGTACTCGGGCAATATTTTCCGGATCTGATTGACGATGCAGTTTGCCACCACGGTTTCGCCCACCGAGACGGCTTGCACCCAAATCACCGGCTGAGGGCCGAGCTTTCGCAGGAAATCCGGCGTCATGTTATGAAAATACGGCAAAACGGGCCTTTTTAAAATGATATTGCGAATAATGAAATAGGGCCAGAAAAAAATCCCCGCCAATATCAGCAAACCGTTATAAAGGAGATAACTTACGCTCTGCCTAGCCATTGCTGCAAAATCTCCTCTCCCCGCCGGTTCGCCTCATGAATGGCATCCCTGAGCCGTTGCTGTTCCAGCGCCAGCTGTTCCTCTGTCAGCTTCGCGGTTACAAAGATGGGTTCGCCGAAATAAGCCACGCACCGGGCAAATGGTTTCGGAATCACAAACTGATCCCAGCTTCGTTTCATCACCCATTTGCGATCGAAAACGAATGCCACCGGAATCAGCGGCGCGCCGGTTTTTTGGGCCAAATAAATGCCGCCCGGCTCGATATGGTAGAGCGGACCGCGCGGCCCATCGGGAGTCAACGCCACTCCCGCGCCTTCCCGCAACACCCGGAGCAATTCAATCAACCCGCGCACCGCGCCTTTTGAGGTGGAACCCCGGATTATCCGCCAACCGAAACGGCTCATGATGGAGCTGGAATAATCACCATCCCGGCTCAAACTGGACAAAATATAATAGCCGCAACCGCGAAAGAAACAGAAACCCAACATTTGCTGGCCGTGCCATGAATTGAGGATGAATCCTTGCTTGCCGTGAAACTGTTCCAACTGTTCGCGGCCGATCACCCGATACCGCAGGGTCCTCCCGAGCAACGCGACCAGCCAGAAGCCAACGCTGACAATCGCTTGGGTTGTAAACTTTTTTTTCAGTTGTCTGGTAAACCGCCCCATTAAGCCGTCCTTTACTGGAAATGCACAGCGTACGCTAAAAAAATAAAACCCTTCCGCAGAGCTGTACCAAAACCGCCATCATTCAATATCGGATTTCCTTTCAATTCCATCGGCGGCCATTCTTATTCTACCATATTCATTTCACAATGTTAAGAACCGAGTTGCTTTGAGCTAAGTTGGAACTGACCCGGAGGCAGCGCTGCGGTCCCGCCGCGCCGCTCACCGGATACTGCTATTATTGTCAGCAAAAACAACATTTTCATGAATCAAAATTTGTCCCGCTGCTGTTTTTTCGGGCAAAGGACTTGTCCCTGGCGTACCCGCCGGATAGCGGCGGCCCGATTTTCGGGTTATTCCGGGTTCGCCGTGACCACGGTCGAGGGCTTCAACGGTTACCACCCGGCGGCCCGGGCATTAGCGGAGGAACCGGCCGATCGGTCCGTTTTTGTAGATCAGGTCCCGAACCTCCGGATAGCCGATCGCCAACTCCGGCACGCTTCCTTGTGCCGGGGTGTCTTCCGGCAGCGGAAACACCAAGATAAGGGCGGTCTCCGTCATATAGAACTCCTGGCGTTTCAGGACCCCGCCAAATTCGGCGACCGTCTCATCATCGCCCGCGTTCAACGTTTGACGGATCAGGCCATTTAGCCGGGACACATAATCGCAATCATCATTGAAGAGATCCTCGAATTTAAAAAGGTCGCCGCTGTGCAGATCGAAGGTCAATCCCTTGACCGCTATGGTCCGGAGGGCGTCTCCCGGCACATTGCCGGTCCCCTCCAGGCGGAGGCTGAGAATGCCTTTGGCGTTTAGCTTCACCTGATAGCCGCCGGCGACCTCCCGCGTCAGCTCCGGCGCGTACCCCTGGTCGCGGATGAGATGCCGTACTTTCCTGGTGATGGCTTCATTCATCTGCTTGAGAACCCGTTTCTCCTGCGGACCCTCGATCTCGGGATAGCTGAAATTCAAGCCCGGTTTGGCGACCCGTTTTGGAAAGATCCGGGCCACCGCTTCTTCTCCCATGTTCGCTCTCCCTCCCGTTCAATAGCCTATTCAGTGGCGGAGAAAGTTGTGCCATCGTCCCAGGGAAAGAAGTATTCTTTTTGCAAGTTGAATCGCCGCTCCGGCCGCTTTCAGCCAATTTTCAGAAACATGTTTTATACTCGTATCTGTCAAACGAAGCATGCTACGGCGGGTGTTTCATATCCGAAATTATAATGCCGGATAAAGCGGGATACTGCTTGTATTGAATCCCATCCGGTTACGTTGAACTTGGAGCCGTTCCTGAGTATTGAGATTGCGGACATGAGCCGTGGGTCGTGGACGTGGAGTTTCTGCGCTCGAAGTCTCGATGAAAGGTAACGTAGCCCCGGTTTTGGTAAAGCATTCGTTTCTGTACCCGTTCCAAGCTGAACCGGCTGGAAGGAAAACTCGACCCGAAGATTGAAGATATGGCATGGTAATATATTGAAGGAGAAATATCATGAGCTTATGGGTGATTCAGATTATTATCTCCATAGCGCTGGGAGTAGCCGGACAACTGCTCTTTAAAGAAGGCGCTGCCCGGTTGGATGTATCGCTTTCCGGGGCAGCCGGGGTCTTTCCATTGCTGTGGCGCATGTTTGCCGAACCTTTGATCTTCATCGGTCTGGTCTGCTATGGAGTCTCCACTGTCTTTTGGATATTAGTCTTGAAACAGAAGAACTTATCCATGGTTTATCCGTTGATCGCCAGCAGCTACATTTTGGTGGTATTCTTTTCGTGGCTGTTCCGGCATGAAACAGTCGCGCCGTCGCGTTGGGTGGGAGCGTTGATCATCACGGTCGGCGTCTGGCTGATCGCCCGGGGTTGACAGTCCTTTCGAAACATCATACCCTCATTTTGCGGACGGGGCGTCTCCGGAGCCGGTCGCCACAGTTGCTTCCATGAAGGATAATTCTATGGCGATGACCGCCATGGTTCATTCCGTAACAGAAGAGCCAATGGCGACGATCGCCGTCGTTCCTTTTGCGGTTCAGGTAACTATGGCGACGACTGCCGTTGTTCATTCGACGATTGAAGAGCCCACGGCAGTATTGCCGCCGTTCGTTTTGCGGTTCAGGTAACAATGGCGGCGACCGCCATTACTTATTCCGTAACACGGAATGGGATAGCGGCCGTCGCCACAGTTTTGTTTGAAGTTCGCGATCTTTCATTAATCCCTGTCATTCATCCTTGGCGGCGTCCCGCGGGATCTGGTTCCGGACAACAAAAAACACGATGACCTATCGTGCCTTCTGCACTCTTTGTAATGAAACATACCGGTTCAAAGGGTGTTCACGCGCTGCGGCCAAAATACGGCACACCAACCCCGCAGCCATCGAACCCTCGATAGCCGTTCCCGGTTTGGGCATCGCAAGGACGTCTCATGGACGAGTCGGGTCCTGGGACGCAAGCAGCGGTTTTAGCAAATCACTAATCTTAAAGATCAGTTCATCGACTGACAGGCCGTCACATGGCATGGTCAGATCGGCATTGGCCTCGTATAACGGAATCCGCTCGTGGTACAAATCCACCAGCTGCTGACCCTCGGCCAGCGCAATCCCCCGGCTGGCCATGTTTTGAATCCGTTGTTCGATCGCGGGATAGGACAGTTGCAAATAGACCAGAATGCTGTCCCGTCGCAGCTGTTCGATGGCGGGCGCGCTATAGATGACACTCCCGCCGGTGGCGATCACCGTATCCGCGACCCGGATCTGCTGGACTACGGCCGCCTCAATCTGAAGAAACTCGACCACGCCATCCTGATCGATGATGGATTGCAATAACCGGCCTTCCCGTTGCTGAATGATCAGATCGGTATCGAGAAAGGCCATCCCCAAATGTTTGGCCAGCAATACTCCTAACGTGCTCTTGCCGGAACCGGGCATGCCGATAAAGACGATGTTTTTTCCGTTCATATCTTCCCTCATTGATTTCAGAGAATTGCATCATGATTGGGCAAAAAAATTTATAAGAATAAGGCAATTCTCTCATTGTTCACGATGATCAATAATTGGCCGGCATTCGAAAATATCCTACAGATTTCGAGCGATGTTCGCTGAATTTAATCCATTCTTAACCTTTTGCCGAATATCACTTGACGGCGGGCCAAAGGAGTCCATCCCTACCAGGCAAAAATATAGCGCCGCAAGTGGTTCGCGGCGCCTTTTCTCGCTACGGATTGAACCGGGGCTGCAAGTGCTCAAGGACGACGCGCTGCTCCGGCCAAAAAGAATTTGAGGGAACGGGCGGTCGCTTCGCGGATCAACCGTTGGGAATCGGCCAGGGCTTCCTCCAAGGTCATCGGGCGGCTGATGATCGAAGTGACCGCGGTGATGCCACTTTGGTATACCTGTTCATAACCGGCGCCCAGCGAACCGGCGATGCCGATCACGGGAACCCCGGCCGCCCCGGCCAATTTTCCAACGCCGCTGATGGTCTTGCCGAAAGCGGACTGGAAATCGATCCGGCCCTCTCCGGTCAGCACCAGTTGCGCGTCTTGCAACTGCTTTTCAAATTGAGTGACTTCCATCACGAGTTCGATCCCCGACGTCAGCCGGGCATTCAGGAAAGCGACTAAGCCGCCCCCCAAGCCGCCGGCCGCGCCCGCTCCGGGCAGCCACTGAATATCCTGGCCCAACTCTTCCCGCACCCGCTCCGCCAACCGTTCCAAACCGGCATCCAACTGCGCCACCATCTCCGGAGTCGCTCCTTTTTGCGGTCCGTAAACGGCGGCTGCGCCTTCGGGACCGGTTAACGGATTGGTCACATCGCAAGCCACCAAAAATTCGGTCGATGCGATCCGCGGATCGAGCCCGCTGCGCTCGATCCGCGCCAGGCGGCCCAGATCCCCTCCGCCTTCCTTCAATTCCAGGCCGGCGGCGTCCAGAAAACGGACTCCCAATGCCTTCGCCATTCCGGTCCCGCCATCATTGGTGGCGCTGCCGCCAATCCCCAGAATAATCTTTTTGACGCCTAAGTCAAGCGCGGCGCGGATCAATTGCCCCGTTCCATAGGTGGAGGTGATCAAAGGGTTCTTTTCCGCCTCGCTCAAGAGTGGCAGGCCCGATGCCGCCGCCATCTCGATGATCGCCGCGCTCCGGTCGCCGGTCAAGCCAAAAAAGGAACGGATTTCCCGGCCCAACGGATCCCGGGCCGGGCACGGAATGATCTCCCCGGCGGTCGCCGTAACTACTGCTTCAACCGTTCCCTCGCCGCCGTCCGCCATGGGCATTTTGACAACGGCCGCATCGGGAATGAGCGCGGCGATGCCGTCGGCCATCGCCTTGCAGACTTGCGGCGCGGTTAAGCTGCCTTTAAAAGAATCCGGGGCCAGTATTATCTTCATCATCATCTTCCTTTGCTGAAAGCTGTTGTTTGGGCCAATCTTTCACATCGCCAAAACCTGTTTCCAGATGGCTTCATCCACGGGGATTCCCTGCTCCAGATTTTCGTTGCGGGTTTGCAGCGTTCGCTCGCCGGGATAATAAATCCGCTCCCCCTCCCGCAGCGGCTCGGACTGGTGAATATGATCGATCAATCGCATGATCGTCCCGCGCACCGCCTCCGGATCCGGCAGCACCGATAAGTCAAAGGCCAAAAAAACCTGGGACAAAGCGTATTCGCTCTCCAAGCGGCCGATCTCAGCCGTGGAATTGCCGCCGGAAAGAACTGTCGCCACCAAGTCCAGTAAGAAGGAGAGCCCGGAACCTTTCCAATACCCGATTGGCAATCCCAACAGAGTTTCACTGATTGCTTCCGGATCCCGGGTGATCTTTCCCTCTTTGTCAAAGCCGCCGTCGAACGGCAACATTTCATGGCGCCGTTGGTAAATTTCGACCTTTCCCATGGAAAACTGGGATAGGGCCATATCCAAAACAATATGTCCTGCCGCGCGCGGCACAGCCAATACCAAAGGATTATTCCCCAAACGGCGCTCCCGCCCTCCCCAGACGGGCATATTCGGCGTGGTATTGCTCCAGCAGATTCCGATGCATTCCGCTTCTGCCGCTTGCCATCCATAAGTACCGCCGCGCATCCAATGGTTCGTGTTTTTCAGTGCCACGCAGCCCATGCCATTCTCCCGGGCCTGCTGAATCGCACGATTCATGGCAAATTGAGCATTCAAGCTGCCCGGTCCCAAGTGCCCATCCCAGCGCTCCCAGGTTCCGAAACGTTGTACGAGTTCCGGTTGGGCATCCATGGCGATGTACCCTTTTTGGATGTATTCGATAAACCGCGGAAACCGGTTCAATCCGTGAGAGTACACCCCGTCACGGCTATTATCGGCGAAAATTTTGGCGCAGGCGCCCGCCCGCTCTATCTCAAACCCTTGTCTGCAAAGCACCCGGGTGAGCTGTTCGACCATCTCGGCGTAATTGACCCGTTTCATCGAAGCCTCCTTAAAAAAACTTTTCTGGTTTTAAATAGTATTTCCGCATAAAATACGAAAAACCAGAAGCTTCCCGCTACTGGTTATTACTGAAGATGGATTAAAACCCGCATCATTTTTTAAACAATCGATCCAATTTTTCGAGATTCGGCTGGCTCAAAGCAGCTAACTGATTTTCCTTCTGAATCTCCCGATAGACCTCTTCCCGGTGCACCGCAACTTCACGAGGAGCGGTAATCCCTAGCTTGACTTGGTCGCCTTTCACATCCACGATGGTAATCTTGACGTCATCGCCGACCATGATACTCTCATTCAACTTACGGGTTAATACCAACATCAGGGATCCTCCTTGACTTGTGGAGATTCATGTCTCAAATATATACCTTGATATTTTCTCCGAAAGTAAGAAAATCCCTTTTTTTTCTTTCAGCGGACCGCTGTTTTTTTGTGGATTGACGTATCGCTGGATGTGAACAGCGGATGCCTCAGCTGGTATGCTGGATGGTGAAGGATGATCTGCTTGCCCATCCGCGATGAGAGGCCAACGATAATGGGCGCCGCCAGATTCACTGTTGCCTGGCTGATATCGGCGGGAAGCACCACCACCGCGTACGTAACCGCCTCGGCGGGAGACGCGAGACCGATCTCCGCCGCATCCTCATCGGAGATTTCGAAGGAGAATCCCGGCGCAACCTGATTGAACTCAATGAGGATAAGAGCCAGTTCCGGCTGTTCTATGGATTGGAGAATGAAAAAAGGCGAATCTTCCTTATAATGCATGATGGTATACACGTGACGGCTTTCAAACCCCGGCAATCCATTTTTAAACGTAATGCAGTCGGCTTCCGAAATCTCTTGCGGTCCGAAAAATTTGGTTTCGATTTGCATCAGGCTCATCCTTCCTCTGACATCAATTCATTCATTTGAATATCCCACTCATGATCATCGGAAAATTCCAATAAACCTTTATATGAAAAATGACACAATTTCAAAAAAATGTAAAGGAATGTAAAATTATTTCAAATACAATAAAGAAGACGCCGTATGTCGTCTTCTTATGAATAAATTATAACATGATCGTCTCACATTATGGAATATATTTTAAAATAAATTTCCCAATTCAAAACGGCCGTTTCAAAAACATTAGTCCAAATAATCCAGCAACGTCTTGGGAATCAGCTGCCCGGAAATCTGCAACGCCGCGTCATAGGCTGCTTGCTGCGTCTTTAATTCCATGACAATCCGGGCGTATTCAGTATCATTGATAGTACTCATCATCGAGGTTAGATAATCCTCCACCCCCGACATTCGCGTGATTCCGCTCTCCAGCCGGTTAACCTTGGTTCCGATTTGGCTCTGCGCCACCAGCACTTTTTGTTGATCCTGTTTGAATAGGCGAATGTCTTCATCGCCCAATGCGTCCAAATCGCCGGTTCGCAAATCCTGACTGAATTTGCGGAGATTGGTAAAGATGGAATCGAATATATCAGCCCCTACCTGGTTGACACCCAAGCTAACGCCCACGTTAATCTCATAATTGAGGGAACCGTAATCCCCTTCATAATTGGGCCTTGCCTGATCGGAATGGTCGCCGCTGATAAAGCCCATCTTATCCAGGATATCCGCGCTGGAACCCGATTCCAGTTTGATCGGCAATGTTTTATTCGCGCCGCTCGGATCCTGATAAACCAGACTCAATTGATTGTCCGAATTCACGCTCACTTTGATGTTGGCATAATCGCCGCCGATATTCTGAATCTTCTTTTCCAATTGGGCTGCGAACTCCGTCAGAGAATAGGTTCCGCTATCCAAGCTGATCTCGTAGGAGGTCCCCTGGCCCAGGCTTATCTTGAAACGATTATCCTCATTGGCAAAATAGTTGGCGTTGATGGAATACTTGGAACTGGCATCCGGAAGCGTATTTAAGGGGCTGTCCAATTTGGCGTAATATTTGCCCGCCACCGAATCATATTCGACACTCTTGATAGTCCGGGTCTGGCCCTGACCGGCTCCGTCGGTAATGGTGATCGGCATTCCCATGTAAAAACTGGTCGTTATGGCATTGGAATCTAAGTAAATCTTATCCGAATCCGCGCTCGCCGCACTGACAGTCCCTTCCAACGGAGGGCTCAGGGAATACACCGAAGTGGCATCCGGCAAGGGTACTGACCAGGAACCACTCAAGGCAGCCTCTTTGGTCGTTCCGTCATAACCGGTAATGGTCTGCGTCTGGCCTGCCCCCGGACCGCTGACAATCGTGATGGTCCAGTTTTTATAAAAATCAGCCGTAGCCGTCGCATCGGAAGTCAATGTAACGGAGCTCCCGGTAGCCGAGGCAACCTGTCCGGTCAAGGGATATTTGCCCAATACCGTAACCGGGGAACTAATGCTCGTTCCGACCAATTGACGGGTCGTGGCCTGATCGGCGAAGCCCAGCTGTCCGAGGGTACTGTCAACAACGTCATAGGTGGAAGTGGCGCTTACAGCCGTATTGCAAGCTTCATCCAACGTCGCGGTTCGGGTCGCTCCGTCATAGGAGACGATCTTACGGGTTTCAAGCGTTCCATCGCTGTTTTTGAAAGTAACGGTGTTGCCGGTATAAAAATCATCCGTAGCATCCGCGGAAGAATCCAATACAATCGTCGGGGGAGTCCCCGCCGGAGCGCTGGCCGCTTGCACATTCCCGCTTGCAGTCACGGCGTTCCGGAGCACCACCGTATGGGTTTTTCCATCCGGCGGAGTCGTTCCGGCATAAAAAGTTATCTTGTTATCAGGCGTCATTTTAACGGAAACCGGTACCGCAAAACCAGCGACATCGAGTTGTTTTTGAATCGCTTTCGTCAAGTCGTTCAGCGTTTTACCGGAAGTTCCGTCATAGACGCCGTAAGATTCAACCGGCAAAACGATGGTTTTCACGGTGCCGTCATCCAATTGCAGTTGAAATCGGTTATTGGAGGCATCGATGACAATCGGTTGATCGTGAAGATCGAGGGGATTTCCCGAAACGCTAACCCGCAGATTGTAAGGAATGCTTGTAACATCGGTGCCGGCAAAGATATATCGATTATCGATATTGGTATTGGCGACTTCCATAATCCCGGAACAAATTTGATCGATTTCTTCGGCAATGGCAATTCGTTGTTCATCGGAGAGCGTGCTGTTGGCGCCTCTCTCTAATAACTCGTAGGCACGCTGTAAATACTCATCTACGCTTTGAAGCGCCTTGTCCGCCGAATTAAGCCAGGTCCTGGCCTCTTGCGAGTTATTCGTATACTGTTTAATCTGGTAAATGCTGCTGTTCATCAACATGGTACGCGCTGTGCCGATGGGATCATCCGACGGTCGCTGGATCACGACTCCGCTGGCATACTGGGAGCTTTTTTTCTGGATTTCCGCTTCCCGGCTCATGATATCCGACAAAAAGCTTAAAGAGTTCATTCGGCTGGTAACACGCATGTCAGATCGCCCCTTTTCAGACTTTCAGCCGGTTAATAATGACGTCCAATAATTCATCCATCGTGGTGATCACTTTGGATGCAGCATCAAAGGCATGGTTGAAGATTAGCGAATTAGCAGTCTCTTCATTCATTGAAACACCCGAAACGGACTCCCGTTTTTGATTCAAGCTCGTCACCAAGAGATTTTGATTCTTCACCCGGCTCTGGGCACTTGCGGAATCGACCCCCAGCTTCGCTACAACTCCCGCAAAAAACTCACCGATTGTCGCGGTTTTACCGTTAAACAATTTTTGCTGGAAGATTCCGGCCATTTTGTCCGAATTGCCGGAATCACCGGAGGCTCCGGTGGCGGAAGCCGCAATTTTGCTGGAATTAAGTTGAATATCGGCGGAAACGCCAATGTCGGCCGCTCCGGTACCCGTAAAAAACATTCCTCCGGGCTTTCCTTCCAGATCAAAACCCTGTTGGTGCTGTTTATTCATCTCCGTAATCAACGTACTGGTTAATGTGTCCAAATCCGCCATCATATTCGGCAGGGCCGTATCCCGAATATCCAGCAATCCCTTGAGCATACCGTTGGAAACGGAGATTTTACTGGAAGCCGGGTCGGCGACTCCTTTCCAGGTAATATCGGAGATGGTCGGATCGGCCGGGTTCGGCGTCGTGGTCAGCTGATTATACTCAACCCCGCTGACTAATGTTCCTCCGCCCAATGTCACCGTGGCGCGGTTTTGCTGATCGAAGGAAACCCGGATATTTACCAGTTCCGAAAGCTTTTCCAACACAATATCCCGCTGATCCAAGAGGTCGTTGGGTTGATCGCCTTGGATGGTGACTTTACCGATTTGATCATTGAGATCAGCCAATTGCGTAGCATAGTTATTGATGGTTTTCACCGTGTCTTGAACCTGCTTGTCCACCGTGGAACGGAGATTTTTCAAGTCGTTATACGTTTGCTTGATATAATCGGTTAACGTTACGGCGGTTGAAGCCACGATATCGCGAGTAGAGGGATCTGCGGCCTTGCTGCCCTGTAAATCTTGTAACGATTTCCAAAAAGCATCCAGAGTCGACTGGATACCGGTTTTCGAGGGTTCGTTCATGATTCGCTCGATTTGATCGAGCAAATCGTTTTGCGAATTCCAATAGTTGAGCGTAGACGTTTCCTTCCGGATCTGTTCGTCGAGCAGTAGATCGCGAATCCGGTTGATCGAAGCAACGTCCACCCCGGTCCCGAGTTGCCCGGCAGATATCTCGGCGTTAGCGGAAGGATATGAGAAAGGATCGGTTGCGACAATATTCGCCACTTGTCTCGTATAACCAGGCGTTCCGGCATTCACCATATTATGACTGATTACATCCAATGCCTTTTGCGCCGCCATCAAACCCCGCTTGCCAATTTCCACTCCAAAAAAAGTCGAAGACATCCTTGTCACCCCTTGAAATCAAGAATATTCACTTTATTCTGGCCCGTCATCAACTTTCCCGTCGGATTATAAGTTCCCGTATCATCATCCATGGAAGTCCAGGCATTAATGGTAAACCGGACTAAACTCAAAAAATCCTGCAGGATAATTTGGTTGAATTCATTCTCTTCCTTAATCTCCAAGACCAGCTTTTTCATCTGGGCAATATACGATGCAACGGGTTCCGGAATTGCGGAGCCGTTTTTCGCACTGGAAATAAAAATCTGTGTCTGCTCCGAGCAGACACTTTGAATTTCTTTTAACTTTTTTGCAGCGGCCTCTTCGCGGAGAACGATATCATTCAATTGTGACAGATTATCATTCAGTAATGCGGCTTTTTTGGCTAAAGCGAGACCTTTCAATTCTTGCAACAGTTCAATTTCTTGGCCCAAAAGCAATTCAAATTCTTGGGCATCAGACATCTACGCTTACCTCCCGGCAAGTTCATCCACGAGGCTCCGGTTGATCATTTTCTGGGCGATTTCGTCCCCCGTCACATGATATCGGCCGTCCTGGATGAGTTCTTTTAATTCACTTACTTTATCGGCACGAATATCCGGAGACTTTAGTACCTGTTCTTTGATGAGGTTTAACTCCTGCACTTTATTGGAGAGCAACAGCACATCGGCGCGGGGCATGGATGAATTGTCAGCGAAAGCGATCCGCCTCGAATAATGGTAACAACTGTTGAGTTGCAGCACCGTTTGGACTTGTTTATTTGAAATAATCATCCTAACCACCCCGTTATAAAAGCATTATAATATATTATCGTCAACTCCGAGGAAAACTTTAGAACCTTTCTGCCCGAAAATACATTTTTTGCAAAGTCTCTCCTTCATTCCAAACGAAATATTAGAGATTGGGTTTCTTAAAAGTTGTTTCCAATCGTCCCTCACGCAAGAATCTTGAAATCACCCGGACATCCACTCCAGTCGCTTTACTTACTTCCGGAACCGTGGTGTTTGGGTGCCCGTAAATAAACTCGCGCACTTTTTCAAACTCCGTTTGCTCCTGAAGGAAACAATTATTGCAAATTTCAACTCCGACAAAATTGAAAATTTTGCCGCAGCGCTTGCAATTCCTTATTTCCATAAATTAACCCCCTGCTTTGGAACCAAACCACTGGGAGTCGATGACCCCGGCTGCCAGGGTCAGGACTTTAACGTCTCGCGCACCGCCTCGTAATAAAACCCGGGCTGCTTCGGAAGCGGTGGCTCCGGTTGTCAAAATATCGTCGATCAGCAAAACTCTGGCGCCCGTCAACCCACTGTGGTCAACCACCCGGAAAGCTCCGCTGATATTCGCAAACCGTTCTTCTTTGTCTAAGGCGTTCTGTGATTCGGTTAGTTTTTCTCTCATCATTATACTGTATGTTGAACGAATTCCCAAATAGTTTCGGAGCGGATTAGCCAGTAATTCGGCCTGATTATAGCCGCGAAGCATCATTTTTTGGCTGTGAATCGGAATTGAAACAATCCGGTCGATTTTTCGTACAAACTCCGAATGAAGTTTCGCCCATTCCACCAGCAGCTCTCCCAGAGCCGGACCCAAATCCGGCCGGTAGCGATATTTCAGCTCCGCCAAATACTCGCGGAGCGCCCCTTCATAAAGCGCTACGGAACGGGCTTGCGAAAAATAATATTGATTCCGTTCACATTGGGAACACTGCCGAGCATGAGCGACCGCTAATCGTAACGGCCGTCCGCAACGTTCGCAGATCGGCGGAACGATTAACGCTATCCGCTGGAGGCAGCGTCTTCCCAGCCCCCGCTGGATGCTCTCTTCCTGATGACAGACGGGGCAAAGTTGCCGCGGTGGAAAGATCAGCTCCGCAATTCCGGAGCCGAGCGATTGATACCATTTTTTTGCTTCTTTTTTTATCATCGACCGCCCCTCTTGAAAAATTTATGAGACCTTAGACCCAATTTTTTAATGAATATCCAAGAAACCCTTAATGAATCGACCATAAAACCATAAGCTGGCGAATATTGGATGAGATCTCCAGCCTTCACGAAGCAACGGGGTGAATAGTTTTTACTCCTGATATCAACGCCCCCAGGCCTCGATGTTTTTAAGAAGATTCATCCAAGAACCCCAATTGATATCCCGCCTCATTCATCCGCGATATCCAGGTGACCGCCTCATGCATCGCCCGGCTTTGCCGTTTGCCGGCGAAGCAGACTTGAGCGGCTTCGCCCATTCTCCCGACCCGTCCCGCGATCTGAACCAGGGTCCGGCAATCGAAGATTGCTTCATCATCAGCGTTTAAAACCACTACATCCAAGTTTGGAATCGTAATTCCCCGCTCAAAGACCGTGGAAACGACCAGAAAATCATGAGCGCCATCCAACAAGGCTGCTTTGGCCTCCAGCCGGCCGGGCGTCCGCGCATGAACATATTTTCCCTTCAATGTCCGGCTTTGTGCCCAATCACAAAGCGCCCGGCCGAATTGTTCCACCTCGCGGACGGTGGGGAGAAATACTAACAGCTTGCGGCCGTTTGAATGGAGGGCCTCCAGCTTTTCCCGGAGAAAGGGCGGCGGTTGCCAATCTTTCCGTCCGACCGGATTCAGGGCAGTCCGCAAGATCTGCGGGACAATCAAGGGCCGGCGGTGCGGCCGCGCCGGGATCTCCACCACCGGGATCTCTCCTCTCGCGGCCCGCGCCCGCAATTCCCGATCCGGAGTAGCGGTCATCATCACCAGCTTGCCTTGGGGTTTCAAGGCCCGGCGCACCGCAAAATGCAACATTTCACTTCCGAAATACGGAAATGCATCCTCTTCATCGAGAATAATCAAGTCGAAGGCTTGATAGAACCGCAAACACTGATGAGTGGTGGCGAGGACCAGGGACGACTCCTCGTAACGCCCGCCGCTGCCGCCATACAGCGCCACCAATGTCTGTGCGGGGAAAGCCTTTTGAAAACGCGGCTCGAGCTCTTGAACAACATCCTTGCGGGGCACCGCGAAAAGAACCCGGCCTCCCGCGCTCAACACTTTGGCAACTGCTCCGAAGCTGACCTCCGTCTTGCCGCCGCCGCACACCGCCCAAACCAGAAACTGCCGCTCCCCGCCATCCAAAAACTGTTCCAATGCGGACGAAGCCCTTTTTTGCGGCGGAGTCAGCTCAAAATCGAAATGAGGAAGAATCGCCTCTTCCGCCACGGGCTCCTCGGAACGCGGCTGGGAATACAGTGGCAAGCAACTCTTGGCAACTCCCATGCTCCGGCAATGAGGACAGGTATAACACCGGGAATTGCCGCAAAAATAACAATCATCCTCCAGGATACCTGTCGTTGCGCCACAACGCCGGCAGAAAGGGAGGCCCAGCCGGTCCACGCTGACTGCCGCCTCGCGGCGGACCCGGGAATGAAAATACAAATATTGCATCCAATCTTCGGGATTCCAAGGAACTTCCAGTCCCTTGGCGGCGATCAACTCCGGCAGTTCGGTACCGAGCAGGATCCTTCCCTGAAGGAGCCCGGTCAAATCCGGAAAATCCAAACTCTCAGGGCGAAGTTCCGCCAGGGATAGCTTTACCGGAGGCAATATCCTATGCGGCTGAATGGTTTGAACGGCGCGCTTCACCATCCGGAAAAACAGGCCGGATTTCAGTTTCAAGCCGGGGGTCGACAGCTGCTCCAGGACCCATTCCGCCAGATATAACGGGAGGGGCGGCTTGATAATCTGTAGCGCAGTGAACCCCTCCTCCGCCAAAAAATAAGCGTCGATCCGGGGATTGCTGCTCAACGATACTCGAAAACGGCCTTCGTCGCTTTCGGCCAAATACAGGAAATATTTCGGCGCGAGCAACTCCTCACCTCATCCGTTCCCACGGCGCGCCGCCAGTCGTTTATAAAAACGCCATCCGCAGCCTCTCCTGCAACAGCGAAAGACGCTCCTCGATCCGGTTGTTCTTTATGGCGATGGCCAGGGCTTTTTTGGTTCCGATCAGCACCACCATTTTTTTGGCGCGGGTAACCGCCGTATATAACAGATTCCGCTGCAGCATCAGAAAATGCTGGGTGGTCACAGGCATCACAATCACCGGATACTCGTTGCCCTGGCTCTTATGGACCGACATCGCATAGGCCAGGACCAACTGGTCAAGCTCCTCCGCTTCATAGAGGACGGTCCGCTCTCCTTCAACCTCGGGAAAAACTACTGTCATGCTGCGCTCTTCAGCGTCAATCCGCCGGATTCGCCCGATATCCCCGTTATAAACCTGCTTTTGGTAGTCATTCTTGAGTTGCATCACCTTGTCGCCGATCCGGAATGAGACAGCGCCGTTTTTGAGCTCGGGTTTATCGGCGGCGGCCGGGTTCAAGGCCGCCTGCAGCACCTGATTGAGATTCTCGACGCCGGTGATGGTCCGGCGCATCGGAGTCAGAACTTGAATATCCTCGATCGGGTCGCAGTGCAGATACTCGGGCAGCCGGGTCTTGACCAACCCCGGCAGAACCGTGGTGATATGCTCGGGATTGTCATCCTCGATAAAGAAAAAGTCATCGTTTTTGGCCAGGTATGGAAATTGACCCTGATTGATTTTATGGGCATTGGCTACGATCATGCTGCCGCCGGCCTGGCGAAAGATAGTATTCAACCGGACCGTCGGTACCGCGGCCGACCGGATCAGATCCCGCAACACCGAGCCGGGCCCCACCGACGGGAGCTGATCGACATCGCCGACCAGAACCAGCCGGGTGCCGGGTTGGACCGCTTTCAGCAAATGATAGAAAAGGAGCAGGTCCACCATGGAAAACTCGTCGATGATCAATACATCCGCATCCAACGGCTCTTTTTCATTCATCTGAAAATGGCCGGGCGCGCCGTTGGCGCCGCCGTAGCCGAGCAGACGGTGAATGGTTTTGGTGGGGGTATGCGTGGACTCGGCCAAACGTTTGGCGGCCCGCCCGGTCGGCGCCGCCAGCAGCACGTCCAAACCGTTGTCTTTGAATAATTCGACGACGGCCCGGATAATGGTGGTCTTGCCAGTCCCGGGACCGCCGGTGATCACCAGCAACCCGCTGTCCAGCGCCATCCCCACCGCTTGCCGTTGCCCGTCGGCCAGCTTCACCTGGTGGTGCGCCTCGTAACCGGCCAACCATCCCGCAAGTTCCAGTTCGACTTCCTGCGGCGGGGTCTGCAGCATCTCGCGCAGCTTGGCTGTTACGCCGGTTTCGCTATAGTAAAAAGGCGCCAGATAGAGAATGTTCCGCTCCTGATACCGTTCGCGGAAGATCTCCTTATCAGCGATGAGATCTTCCAAGCCGCCCACTAACTGCAATTCATTGACGTTTAACTCCGCTGCGGCTTGCGTAAGAAAATCGTTTTCATGAGCGAACACATGGCCTTCGCTGCAATGCTCGTTCAATCGATACCGGAGCCCGGCCCGGATCCGGTACGGCGAATCTTCCTTGATCCCGACTTTGCGGGCAATCTGGTCGGCGATCTTGAATCCGATCCCAAAGACCTCGTCGGCCAGGCGATACGGGTTCTCTTTCACGATGGCAATAGCCGCGTTGCGATAGGCCCGGTAAATCTTCAAGGCGTAAGCCGGACTGACTCCCACGCCCTGCAAGAAGACCATAATCTGCTCAATGGCGGAATGATCCGCCAGGCCCCGGGCGATCCGCTCCGCCTTATTCTCGCTGATTCCGGAGATCTCAGTCAGGCGCAACGGGTCGCTCTGAATGATCTCCAGTGAAGCGAGGCCGAACTTCTGGACGATCTTCTTGGCGGTGACCGGACCGACCCCCTTGATCAAGCCACTGGACAGGTAACGTTCGATCCCCAGCAATGTCTGGGGAACCACCTGCCGCCATTGCTCAATCTGAAATTGCTGGCCATACTCCTTGTGATGAGTCCAGTTGCCGGTCAGTTGAAGCACTTCTCCGTTGAACAGCGGCGGCAGATTGCCGACCGCCGTGACCGGTCCGCCGGAATTGGCTTTCAGACGGACGACGGTATAACCATTCTCCGGGTTGCAAAAAACGACTTGTTCGACTGTTCCTTCCAGTTCCGTCCGGGTATCCGCCATCTCGACTCCATTTCATCCATTCACTATAGTATTTTGCGAAAGCATAAACGGCTTTGTTCGGTGAAGCGTTCGCGTTTTTCGCTCCAAACCCGTCAACGCTTTCGCAAAATGCTGTATCGGCAAAGGCAACCGTGCAATCAGCCGCGTCGTATCGAAAAACTGTAACATTGGCCGCGCATTCAGGTATAATAGGCCAAACTTTGCAGGTCGAGGGTCACATCGGAATTCTGCACTTTGATTCCGGGCGGAGTCTTGATGGAAGCGGGCACAAAGTTTAAAAAAGAAGTGATCCCATTCTCCACGCAGGCATCGACAATCTCTTGAACATTGACCGCCGGAAAGGCCAGGATCATCATCTTGATATTCAATTCCCGGATCTTCACGGACAACTGGTCGATGTGGTAAATCTCCACTTCGGCGACTTTCCGGCCGACCTTCTTCTCATCATTGTCGAATAACGCCACGATTTGCAATGGCTTATGAACCGGGCTCCGCTGATGATACCGCACCAGGGCGGCGCCGAGGTTTCCGGCGCCGATCAGCCCCACCCTTACTTCGCGGTCGAGTTTTAAGATCCGCCGCAACTCATCTTTTAAGGATACGGTGTGATACCCTACTCCCTGTTTTCCAAAGACTCCAAAATAAGAGAGGTCCTTACGCACTTGTACCGATGAGGTGCCCACCATCGTCGCCATTTGTTCGGAGGAGATGATGGGCAGCTCCGCCGGATCAATGACGCTCAACACCCGTAAATATAAAGGCAAACGCCGAATCACTACATCAGGTACTTTTTTATCGCGATTCACAGGCCATTCTTTCCCTTCATTGTGGACTTCAACTTTTTTGGAATAAATTTTTTATGTTCTACATGAAATCCTTAATTTCCTCTTTATTCTACCGAATCGTTGCGATAAAGCGTTGTGATAAACCCCGGCCGAAGGCCGCGGCTTGAAGCAGACGTATTTGATCCCCGTTGATCCGCTCTCTTAATTCCCTTAATTTTACAATTATTATACCATGACGAACTGCAAATTTCATCTCTCGATTCTCGAACAGCTTAGGATAGGCTTATTTTGTTCTCTCCGTTTTCAACCGGTTTCCAAGGCAGGAAATAACAGAAAATCGTGGAAATAAACCTGTAACGAACGACAGATACGAAAGGAGCCGAATCATGGCGGAGTGGTGGAGCAACATCCCTGCTTTTGAGAGGATATTCTGGTATTTTGCCCTGCCGTTTACGGTTGTGTTGATCCTGCAACTCATTTTGACCTTTATCGGCCTGGAATGGCATGATGGCGGTTTTGAGGCTTCCCATGGCTTGGATGCCGGCCACGAGACTGATTTCCAGGCCGGGTTCCGCCTTTTTACGCTGCGCAATTTTATCATCTTTTTTACCGGATTCGGTTGGGCCGGCCTCTTTGCGATCCACGCCGGATTTGGCCAGACGGTTACCATTCTATTCGCTTTTTTAGTCGGTCTCTTCCTGATGTTTGCCGTGGCCGGAATGTTTTATCTGATGACCCGGCTCACTCAAAGCGGCAATATCAACCTCTCCAACGCCGCCCATAGTTCGGGGCGGGTCTATCTTCCCATTCCCGGCAACCGCTCCGGCATGGGCCAGGTCCAGATCACCGTTCAGGGTGCGATCCGGGAAGTCGATGCCATGACCGACGGCGAACCCCTGCCCACCGGAACCCCGATACAAGTCACGGAAGTGCTGAACGAGGAGGTTCTAATCGTCAAGAAGAATTGAGCGGGAACCGAGGCGCCCGCCCGACCCGGAATCATTTCTAAGGAGGTCTTGCCCTTGTTGACCAGCCAATACCTGTTAGTGCTCGTCATCGTGAGCGTGGTCGTCGTCTTTGTGACCTTTTCTTCGGTTTTAAAACGCTATAAACGCTGTCCTTCGGATAAAATTCTGGTGGTCTACGGCCGGACCGGCAAATCCAAGGACGGTACCGCCCGCTCGGCGACGTGCATTCACGGCGGAGCCGCCTTTATCTGGCCGGTGATCCAGGACTATCAATACCTGGATCTGACGCCGTTTTCGATCGAGGTCAATCTGACCAAGGCGCTCAGCAAACAGAATATCCGGGTCGATGTCCCTTCCCGGTTTACGGTGGGCATCTCCACCGAACAAGGGGTGATGACCAATGCCGCCGAGCGGCTGCTCGGCCTGAAGCTGGAAGTGATTCAGGATCTGGCCAAGGACATCATCTTCGGCCAGTTGCGGCTGGTCATCGCCACCATGGACATCGAGGAGATCAATTCCGACCGGGATAAATTCCTGGCCAATGTCTCCAACAACGTGGAAGCCGAGTTAAAAAAGATCGGCCTGAAGCTGATCAACGTCAACGTAACCGATATCAAGGACGAATCCGGCTACATCGAGGCTCTTGGCAAGGAAGCGGCCGCCAAGGCCATCAACGACGCCAAGAAGAGCGTGGCCGAGAAAGACCGCGACGGCGCCATCGGCGAGGCCAACGCCCAACGCGACGAGCGGGTCCAGGTTTCCGAAGCCAACGCCCGGGCGGTGGAGGGCGAAAACCTGGCTAAAATTCTGATCGCCAATTCCGACGCCGACCGGCGCGAGAAGGAGGCCGAAGCCACCCGGAAGGCCACCGCGGCCGAGAAGATCCAATCCGCCAGGGCGCTTGAGGAAGCTTACAAGGCCGAGCAGGAAGCGGAACTGTCCCGTTCGGAGCGGGAACGGGCCACCCGGACGGCGGACATTCTGGTTCCGGCGGAAATCGACAAGGAGCAAGTGCAGATCGCGGCCGAGGCGGAAGCCGAAAAGACGCGGCGGATCGCCAAGGGCGAGGCGGACGCGATCTTGATGGAGATGGAGGCGCGGGCCAGGGGACTCAATGAGATCCTGAGCAAACAGGCGGACGGCTTCCAAAAGATCGTGGCGGCGGCCGGGAACGACGCCACCAAAGCGGCGATGCTGATGAT
Organism: Hydrogenispora ethanolica; assembly: GCF_004340685.1. NCBI lineage: Bacteria > Bacillati > Bacillota > Hydrogenispora > Hydrogenispora ethanolica. The sequence continues at coordinate 117,520 of NZ_SLUN01000018.1, forward strand.
CGCCGACAAGCTTCCGGAGATTGTCAAGATCCAGGTCGAGGCGGTCAAGAATCTCAAGATCGACAAAGTGACGGTCTGGGACTCGATGAGCCAGAACGGCGCGCCCACCACCGCCAATTTCCTCTCCGGCATGCTCAAGTCGATACCGCCGCTGGATGAGCTATTCAAAACCGCCGGACTGCAGTTGCCCAATTATTTGGCGGAACCCTTGAAAGAAACGGCGGCCGAAGCGGAAAAAGAAAAATAATTTGCGTACGGCTGGCGGCGGACTGCGCTACAAAATTGAATCGAAAAATGGCTGGTTCTCGTGAAGAGAGCCAGCCATTTTCGTTTCTGTCAAAACCTTTTTAGCGCCATGGAACACCTAGGATCAATCGAACTTATCCCCGCGCAATGTTTATTTAAACTCTGTTTCGCTTTCGTCCTGTTTCCCGGAACCTCGGGGAAGCTTCCCGAAGCTTCATGGATGCTTCCCGAAAGATTGGTCCTCTTTCCCGGAGGTTTAGGGAAGCATCCCGAAGGATTGGTCCTATATCCCGAAGCCTTGGGGATGGTTCCCGGGGGCTCCGGGATGCTAGGATGAACCTTCGGGAAGAAAGGATCACAGGATCCTATGAAAGGATCATGGGATCCCTTACAAGGATGAAGACCATCCCTTACACGGATCCTTACATCCCTTACAAGGATCGCAAGATCCTTTGAAAGGATCGAAGCATCCTGGGCTTCCCCCGAGAAACTAGACACCAAGTTAAGCACTTTTTCTTCGATTTTCGAAGTATTCCGGGGTCATGCTACCAATTGAAGAATGACGGCGTTTACGATTGTAATCAATTTCGATATATTCAAAGATCTCACGTTTAGCCAAGACTCTGGAAAGATAGATCTTATCTTGAATACACTCAGTCTTCAGAGTGCTAAAAAAGCTTTCCATGGGGGCGTTATCCCAGCAGTTGCCCTTGCGGCTCATTGAGCAAATCATGCCATGTTTCGTTAAAATATCTTGGTAGGGATTACTGGCGTATTGAACACCGCGATCCGAATGATGCATCAAGCCTTTTTGAGGCTTACGATGCTTAATCGCCATCTTTAGGGCCGATATCGCCAAGTCGGCAGTCATCCTCTCGGACATGGCCCAACCAACGATTTTCCGGGAGTACAAATCCATGACAGCGGCTAAATATAACCAGCC
>NZ_SLUN01000019.1 GCF_004340685.1 Hydrogenispora ethanolica
AGTGTCAGCCTCCTTCGTATTGTAGCTCTGTTCTAAGCTCTCGCTTAGTTTAACCTACGTTTTGCGAATCGGATGCTGGCACTTCCATTATATCTAACAAGGATGAAGAATATCCTAGTTGGACGAAAGACCATACCTTACATGAGGGGATGACGTGAAGTGGGGATGTTACCGGAAACTACTGATATAACGACTCGGGATTAGGGCGGTCACGTTCTGTTGGCGTCGGCTCGCCGGAAATGATCAGATCCGGTATCCCAGAATATGAATAAACCGCACATCCACGAAGTTATAATAGGTGAGCTTTTGGTCGAGAAGATCCTGGGTATGCGCTGCAAAATAGACTTTTTCCGGACGAATGGGAGGAGTGCCGAATTTTGTAATAATTAGGGAATGCTCGAACTGGCCCTGTTTCCGGAAACCCAATTGAATCAGATCGCCTACTTCTAGATCCTTCAATTCCCTTTGTTCCCCGAAAGGACCCTTCTCCCGGTTCTCGGTTAAGAATTGATAGAGAAAAGGAACTCCAGTCCATGACGGCGATTTTTGATTCGGATTCAGGTAATACCAACCATATGTTTGGGTAAAATTCATGACTCCGCATCCGGCGTAGAGTACCTGCGAAGCGAAGTTGGTACAATCGCCTCCGATTTCCGAATAATCAAAAAAGGCCGGATTTCTGCTCAACGCCCAGCGGCGCGCGTACGCGAGCGCGGCTGAACGATCGTATTCTTTAGTCGTTCCTGCCAGATTCATGATTGTCACCGCCTGATTTTTTATGATGCTATCGAGCTGGAAGATGGAAAGTATTGCTTGTAGAATATTATGATGGTAATTTTCTTATGGAACGCACTTGAATTTTTCCAACTTCATGATAAAATGAGAATAGAGCCTGAAACTTAGGATTGCCTGGTATAGCAGATTGACTAGTCAAGTTAACGCTTCCTCTATACTTAGCCCGAGGGAAGGCCGACTATAGCCCTATGGGCTAAATATTTGGGAGGTTGTTTCATGTATCAAGACAAAACGTTAACCTGTAAGGACTGCGGTCAGGACTTCATCTTCTCTGCCAGTGAGCAAGAGTTTTATGCTTCCAAAGGTTTTGAGAATGAACCCGGTCGTTGCCCTGCGTGCCGTTCCGCCCGGAAGCAACAACGTGGTGTCGCCAGTACTGGTCAACGCACCCGTCAAATGTTCGATGCGGTATGCTCTCAGTGTGGAGCCAGCACACAGGTTCCGTTCCGTCCCACAGGTGAAAAACCCGTGTATTGCCGCGATTGTTTTCAAGCCCGTAAACAAGCTTAATTAACGGAATCATAGATTGAAAGGTCCCGAATGCCGGGGCCTTTTTTTATTATATGAGGAATTCGTAAAGGAGGATATCCCGAATTCCGTATGAGTTTTTGCTTCCTGGGCAAACTGAGAAAAAAACAGGAGGCTGAACTGAATTGAAGATAAAAGATATCATGAACCATGAAGTTGCTTATGTCAGTCCTGAGACAACCGTGACTCAGGCGGCTCAGTTGATGCAGAAACACGATGTGGGCTCCATTCCGGTTTGCCAAGGAGAACACCTTATTGGAATCGTCACCGACCGAGACATTGTAGTGCGAAACATCGCTCATGGACGGGATCCTCATTCAACTCCGGTACGGGACGTGATGACTTCCCAAGTTCGAATGGTCAATGCCGACATGGATCTCCACCAGGCGGCCGAAATCATGGCCAAAAGCCAGGTTCGGCGTTTACCGGTTGTTGATAAAGACCGCATCGTGGGCATTGTTTCGTTGGGAGATCTGGCAACCCAGGCTAAAACTGATGTGGAACTCGCGAAAACTCTGGGGCTAATTTCAACCCCCTCCGAACCGGAAAATTTATAAAAATATTTACTTTGAAGCCAAGAGATAAAGTCTGTTCCAAATGGAATCGGCTTCCAAAAAGTTTTAAAAACGACTTTATCACTTGCTTCAAGCGGTCGCCGTGACCATTCCGGCTTTAGCCGGGTTTATCACAGCTTTTTTCGAAGCGGTAGTGAACTTGTGAATCGTAATCGTAAATGTCGCAATTCGTTCCTAATTGAGAGAGAACGAATGCGACATTTTTTTTGCCCTGAGAGGAATATCAATATAACATCTAAAAGCGTTATGAACCCTGTCCGAAGGGCAGGGTGAACATAAAAGCTCAGAGCAAGTATGGCTTCTAGTTTTTGATGGATTTCGGTATTCGCTGAAGGATCGTCGGGGTCCGATCGGCGACTCAACTTCGGATAAGACAAATTTTAAAAATAAGGCATACTGGGCCAAAATCACCCAATATATTGTAAGTAAGGAGCTGGACTTTGAAACAATTTGCAGTTTTGACGGCCGATATCATTGATTCAAAGCGGGCCAGCCGGATCGATTTACAATTGAAACCGCAATTGAGCCGGATCAATTACCCTTTTTTGGTTACCCCCTTTTCAATGTACCGAGGGGATGAGATCCAAGCAGTTTGCAGCGATACAACCCAATTACCCCGCCTCATTCGCGAGCTGCGTTATTTTTGCCGGCCATTCCGGATCCGCCTTGGAATTGGCATCGGAGGAGTGGAGGGAAGCGAATTCACGCTAAACTCTTGGGAAATGAACGGCGAGGCCTTCTTTATGGCTCGCAATGCCTTGGATTATCTGTCGAAGGAGAAATTTGCGGGAACTCGTTTCAAAACCAATGAGCCCCTCCTGGATCTGGCATTGAACACCGTTTACCGGTTGGTCGACGCCATCGTGGAGAATTGGACGGACGCCCAGTGGGAAGCGATTCATTCCTATCAACAGTTTGGGACCTATATTCGGACTGCCGAAGCCTTGGGGATTGCTCGCCAAAATGTTCAAAAACGTTGTTATGCTGCAAAGTGGAATGAAATTCGGCAAGCGGAGGAGAATGTCAGCAAATTGTTGGCTTTCGATTTGATCCGCGACACCTGAACAAGGGTGTCTTTTTAAAATGAACCTTAATCAAGGTGCATGGGTACTAGATCAGAGAATTTCAAATTACCATAACATTCCCTTCGCCATACAATATATAGTGAGTAGCCAGGATATATCAATCAATATATTGTATGGCGAAGCTTTTTCCGAAGCGATTTGAAATTCTCTCAGATAACGGAGGTACCATGGAAACGCTCTTATTGACCTATCTGGCGCACGGGATCGCCGATTTTTTATTCCAATCCGATGGAATGGTAAAGGATAAGAGCAATTTACAATGGAAAGGTTTTTTCATTCACGGCTGCATCATTTTTTCGGTCTTAATCCTTTTTCTGCATTGGATGCAAATCGGAACCGCCTTGGTATATGCAGTCATTGTTTCCGCACTCCATATCTTATTGGATTACCTCAAGTGTCTGGTAATCTTAAAAGGAACCCCCAAAAAGGAACTGCTCGGTTTTATCCTGGATCAGTTTGGCCATGTACTGCTCATCTTCGGGATTTGGCAATGCTTTGATTTACAGCCCAACTCGAAGATTATCGCTTTTTACCACTCTTTGCTGCAGCCCAAAACGCTTTCGGCATTTGCAAACATTCCCCCTTCATTCCAGTGGAACAGCGACGAAGTCATCTTATGGGTCACTGGTTGTATCTATATCTGTTTCGGGGGTACCTATCTGATCCGCAAATTCTTGAACTGTCTAGATTATAATGATAATGCATCTCCTCATGGCGGCTCGACTTTTCAAACCGGGACCTATATTGGATTCTTGGAAAGACTATTGATAATGATTTTTATCCAGAACGATACTCTTCCTTCGGTCGTATTCATTTTAACCGCCAAGTCAATTGCCCGTTTCAACGAATTAAGTGATAAGGATTTTGCCGAATACTATCTTCTCGGAACACTTTCCAGCACGGCGTTGGCACTTTGCGGCAGTTATTTGATTATTTTTTTATCGTTCTTCCTTGGCTAGTATCTCTCTGAGCGAATTACCTACATCTTTGGCCAATGGGTGGTGAAAGGAATGATATAATCTCTGAATCTCAAGACGAATTTGAATTCAAGACGTAAAACCGGGAGAGTAAATCAACAGTCGGTAATCATGACCGAAATCTTCGAATAAAACTGTTTATTTTATGGGATAATATCCCATTGGTAGTTTGATTTTATTGATGAGGAGCGAAAACTATGGAAGTTTCAGTCGATCAAGATCTCTGCATTAGTTGTGGGTTATGCGTGTCCAGCTGTCCGGATGTTTTCTCATGGAATGATGATGAGAAAGCGCAGGCTGACGAAAAAGCCGTTAATTCCGAAAATGAAGACTGTGTTAAAGACGCTGCGGATGGCTGTCCTACCGACGCAATCTCGACTCATTAGTGAAGTGTAGCGGAAGGCGCAATTCGGTTAATAAACTTCATCATTCCGGCGAAGTTCAATGGGTTTGACAGAGTTTTTGGCGCATAGTAATAGCCGGGTCCTATTCCCCATATACTTAACGTAAGGGGAGAGTCGGAATGATAAAAAATACCGAATTATACACTTTCGCAGAAGAAGAGGAAGAAAACAGCCATCCGGAAGAAGCCCAGGTTGAGAACGGGGAAAATCCGCGAAATCCATTCTCAGGGCGATTATTGATGCAAACCATGATTGTTTTCCTATCTTTGACCATGGTTTTACTGGTTGGGAGGGTACGGCAGCCTTGGACGGATTGGATTCGGAGTCAGATTCACCAGGCGGTAAATGCTTCAAGCGAGGCGACTTTCGGGCATATCTGGAAATATCCGGCCTTGCAGAATTTGATTCAGAGCAGTCGCCAGTGGGTTCGCCTGGAAAGCAATAATCCATTGGCGGACTCCGTCCCTGCGACCAATGGGACAACGACGCTTCCGAAAGCCTCATGGCCGGTGAATGGCAGAGTCACCAAAGAGTTCGGCTGGGGTTACAACTCCGACAATCACCGCAAAGAATTTTTCCAAGGGGTTGAGATCACGGCCTTACCTGAAGCCGAAGTTTATGCTCTGGCCGATGGGGAAATCGTAGAAGTGATTCATCGGGCTGAAGACGGCTGGGGACTCACCATTAACCACGGTAATGGTTGGAAATCAGTTTATCGGCATCTCGCCAAAGTATGGGTGACCACTGGACAATCGGTCAAATCCGGAGCGACCATTGCTCAATTGGAACGGAATTTACCTTTCATCCGCGTCGAAGTTTTTCATCAAGAACGGCCGGTGAATCCGTTAACATTACTCAAATAAGTTCGTTGCTTGAAGGAAAGTGTCTCAGGTATGGGTTCCATTGGCGACCCATACCTGAAATTTTTCATAAGAACTTGCAGAATAAGTAAAGATGCGATAGAATTAACCTGCCGTTTATATTTTTTCAAATTTAGTATTATGGCATTCAAAACGATCAAACACAAAGTATTCCACAGTGTTAACGGGAGGGCTATCTACGAGTAGTTGGGAAACGATTGAGAATTTATTGGGAAATGTAAGTAAACCAGGACGTTATACGGGCGGGGAATATAATATTCAGACCAAAGACTGGGATCAGGCGGACATCCGTGTGGCTTTGGCCTTCCCGGATATATACGAGATCGGCCTTTCCCACATGGGATTGCGAATACTTTACGAGCTGATTAATGATCATCCTAAAATGCTGGCTGAACGCGTTTATGCTCCTTGGCCGGATTTTCAGGCCTTATTGCGTTCCAAAAACGCTCTTTTGATGTCATTGGAGAATAAACGGGATTTGAACGAATTTGATGTCGTTGGTTTTTCATTACAGTATGAATTGAGCTACACCAATGTCCTGACGATGTTAAAATTGGGAGGAATCCCAATTTACACCTCGGAACGAGCCGAACATGATCCATTAGTGATTGGCGGGGGACCATGTGTATTCAATCCAGAACCCTTGGCCGATTTTTTTGATTTTTTTCTAATCGGCGAAGCGGAAGAAATTTTGCCCGAAATATTGGAACAGATTCGAAAATGGAAACTAACGGGTCAAACGAAAGCTGAATTATTGAGACAACTGGAAAAAAACTCAGGCGTCTATGTTCCGGCTCATTTTCAAGTCAGTTATGAACCGGATGGTCGAATCCAACGGATAGCTCCCCTAACCGGGGCTCAGCCGGAGCGGGCCGTGGTACGGGATTATTCCGGGGCATTCTTTCCTAAGCGGTGGCTAGTACCGTATCTTGATATCGTCCATGATCGAGTAGCCTATGAAATTCAACGCGGCTGCACGAAGGGTTGTCGATTCTGCCAAGCAGGAATGATTTATCGACCAGTGCGTGAGCGCCCCGCCGCTGCGATTCTGGAGTCGCTAAAGGGATTATTGTCGACTACCGGTTATGAGGAGCTTTCTTTAACCTCGTTGAGCAGTGCCGATTATAGCCGAATCGAGGAGTTGCTTACTGAGGCTTGCGGTTGTTTCACGCCGCAAGGGATTAATGTTTCGTTACCTTCTTTGCGGATTGATTCATTCTCGATCGATTTGGCAAAACGCTTTCAAAGCAATCGTAAAGGGAGTCTTACCTTTGCCCCGGAAGCGGGTACGGAGCGTTTGCGCCGGGTGATCAATAAAGGCGTTACTCGCGAAAATTTGGTTACTGCTTCTCACGCCGCTTTTAAAGCGGGTTGGCAGAAGTTGAAACTCTATTTTATGATTGGGCTGCCCACCGAGACCCAGGAGGATTTAGAAGGAATTGCCGATTTGGCTTTTGAGGTTTTAAAGATTGGCCGGCAATATCATCCCAAGGGTAATGCACTGCGAATTACGGTCAGCGTATCAACTTTTGTACCCAAGGCAAATACTCCTTTTCAATGGCGGGAGCAGATTTCCATCGCTGAAACCATCCGGAAACAACAGTTTTTACAGGAGAGAATCCGCGGTCGCCAATTAGAACTCAATTGGCACGATCCGTTGATGAGTCATTTGGAAGGAATCTTGACCCGCGGTGATCGGCGCCTCGCCAAAGTCATTGAAACTGCTTGGCTGAAAGGCGCTCAATTTGACGGTTGGAGCGATCAATTTCAATTTGAACTTTGGATGGATGCCTTCAGACAGGAGGGAATCGATCCCAGTTTTTACATCCGGGGACGGAATTATGATGAGGTTTTGCCCTGGTCCCACTTGAACACCGGGCTTTCAAAGGATTTCTTACGGCTGGAAAATGAACGTGCCAATCAGGAAGTTTTGACTTCGGATTGTCGTACCGACTCCTGTACAAGCTGCGGCGTTTGTTCGACTCTGCATGTTTCAAAAAAAATCGAGGGCAACTAGGATGGCAAAGTATCGGATTCGCTTTTCCAAGGAAAACAATTTGAAGTATCTCTCTCATTTGGAGATTATTAAAACGATCGAACGGGCGATTCGGAGAGGCCGGTTAACCATGGCTTATTCCGAAGGATATCACCCCCACCCAAAGCTGAGTTTCGGCCCGGCCCTTGCGGTAGGTATCAGCAGTATGGATGAGTATTTTGACTTGGAATTAGTCGATCATGACGAGCCGGAGCGTCTGGCGAAAGAGTTAAATGGAGCGCTTCCCGAAGGTTTGCGAGTATTGGCCGTCAAAAAGATTGAGACCCATCACCCTGTTAAATCATTAAATGCCATCTTGAACCGGGCGGCCTATACCGTAGAATTAAACGTGGCCGCCGGGGCGCAAGCAGAAATAATGTCTCAGCTGGATCAGCTGAAAGAAGCTTCGGAAATAAAAATTGCTCGGAACACCAAGGAAGGTCAAAAAGTAGTCAACATTCGTCCGTGGCTGCATAACTTAAGTACCAAGAAGATCAATGACAATATCCTGGCCGTTTATATCGTCGGTGAAATCGGTAGCGGGGGACATTTGCGGCCGGAAGATATTATCCATGCGCTACCCCAGCCGGTGGAAATTGTCAGTATCGTCCGGACTGGGTTATGGCACGAGGAGCAGGGGCGGGTTTTGAAACCGATGGATTTCTGTGATGGAACCGGGGGAGTTTGATGACCAAAGAGATCCTCATCAATATCGGTATTGACGAGACAAGACTGGCGATCTTGGAAGAGGGAGTTTTGGTTGAATTTGCGGTGGAGCATCCCGATGAGCAGCGACGGGCCGGCAACATCTATCGGGGCAGGGTCGAAAATGTATTGCCGGGGATGCAAGCCGCTTTCGTTGATATTGGGGAAGAAAAGAACGCGTTTTTATATATTGATGACGTTATCCCGCGTGAAAGCGATTCCGATACCGCAATTGATCTAAAAAACTGTTCTATCCAGGACTTACTGCACGAAGGCCAGGAAATTGTGGTGCAGATGATTAAGGAGCCGATTGGGACCAAAGGACCCCGAGTGGTGACCCAGATCACTATTCCTGGCAGATATTTGGTTTTAGTTCCTGCTGTCGATTATGTTGGAGTTTCACGCCGCATCGTTGACGAATCCGAGCGGGAACGGCTAAAGAACATTGTCACAAAATTCAAAAAATCCGGAATCGGATTGATTGTGCGGACTGCCGCGGAAGAGGTCGAAGCCGCTGAATTACAGAGTGATTTTGAGTTTCTTATCAAAGTTTGGGAGAAAATAAAACGCAAAATCACGAAAGGCCCTTGTCCATCCTTAATTTACCAGGATCATGATCTTTTATACCGGATTCTCCGAGACTATCTTGGTAAAGAAGTAGAGAGACTGGTCATTGATGATTCGGAAGCCTATTTTAAGGCGCTGGAGATCGTGAAGACGCTGGCGCCATCCCTGCGTAACCGGGTTCAGTTATATACGGGGGAAATCCCCTTATTTAAACTGTATTCAGTTGAAAGCCAAGTAGAACGGGCTTTATGCAAGAAAGTATGGCTGGATTGCGGAGCATACTTGATCTTTGATCAAACTGAAGCACTGTCAGTCATTGATGTCAATACGGGTAAGTTTACCGGCTCGACTTCGTTAGAAGATACAGTGTTTCAAACCAATTTGATGGCGGTAAAAGAAATTGGCCGGCAAATAAGATTGCGGAACTTAGCGGGGATCATTATTATTGATTTCATTGACATGAGCTCCGACAGTCAGCGGGATAAGGTGATTGCACTCCTGGAAAAGGAGCTGAGTCACGATAAGACCAAAGTGAATATTCTAGGCTTCACTTCTTTGGGACTGCTTGAGTTGACTCGAAAAAAAGTCCGCCAAAGTTTAAGGGAGATTTTTCAGACCGAATGTGAGTGCTGTGACGGGACCGGATACACCTTGACGTTGGAGAGCCTTTCCAACAAAGCGGTAAGAGCTATTCTCCAGATGGCCCGCGATATCAACGATGAGGCGTTACTCCTGGGAGTGAACCCGCAGATCGCTTCATTATTAATCGGTCCTGGCGGAACCAACCAGGAAAAATTAGAACGGCGCCTCAATAAGACATTGTTCATTAAAGGGCAAGAGAGCTTAGAGAAGGATCAAGTTCGACTGTTGGCTTCCGGAACCAAAGAAGAAATCATGGCTTTGGCTCTGCCGGTAAAAGAAGGGGACGAAGTCGAGATAAAAATCGTGGAGCACCACATCACCAATCCGGGCGACGGCATCGGCCGGATCGAAGGTTATGTAGTGGATGTCGAAGGGGCGGGAGCCTTTATTGGCAAAAAAATTAAAGCAGCCATTACGAAAACATTTAAAACATACGCCAAAGCAAGAATCATTGGTTGACTTCCAAAAGTGGGCATGATATTATATTATTTGTGGGTTTTTACCCCATGTAACCGCACGAGTAGGTTTTAAAACACCGTATTGGTGTACCGGATTCGGCGAGTCTGATGAGGGAGGTGTACCGAATGTATGCTGTAATTGAGTGTGGTGGTAAACAGTATCGGGTTCAGGAGGGCGATCTGGTTCGGGTTGAGAAATTGCCGAGCGAGGTTGGTTCCAATCTCACCATTGACAAAGTTTTGTTAATTGGTGGCGAGCAAACGATTATCGGGAATCCGTTCGTTGAGGGTGCTCGAGTCGTAGCGACAGTCTTGAATCAGGATAAAAGCAAGAAAGTGCTTGTTTTCCGGTATAAGGCCAAAAAGAACATCCGTGTCCGTTATGGACATCGTCAACCATTCACCGCTATTTTAGTGCAAAAGATTTTGAAAGCCGGAGAAACCGACACGGTTTCCGAGCAACCTGTGAAAGCTGCCAAAAAAGCAAAAGCTGAACAAGCGGCAACCCAGGAAACCGGAGCAGCAAAACCGAAGACAACCCGGACGAAGAAAGCTACTACAACCAAGGCCTAATGGTTTCAATTCTTATCAAACGTGATTTATCCGGGCTATTGTGCGGGTTCACTTGTTCCGGACATGCCGATTATTCGGATAAAGGTTTTGATATTGTATGTTCTGGAATTTCGGCCTTGACACAGACTACGCTGCTCGCTCTAAATCAGCTTGTTGACTTGGAACTGCAAGTGGAAGCGGAACCAAAAACGGGTTTTCTAGATTGTAAATGGTCTCCGGATGATCCGCTCAAACAAGCGCAGGCGGATTTATTAGTCGGGGCAATGAGGCTGGGTTTGTCTGAGATTCAGAAGCTATATCCTAAGAATTTAAAACTCCTTGAAGTGGAGGTGTGAGTCATGATCCAATTTGATCTGCAGTTCTTTGCTCATAAAAAGGGGGTTGGAAGCTCCCGAAATGGACGCGACAGCGCTGCACAACGTTTGGGTGTCAAACGTTTTGCCGGTCAGGAGGTTTCCGCCGGGAACATTCTGGTTCGTCAGCGCGGCACCAAATTCCATCCCGGTAATAACGTGGGAATTGGTAAGGATGACACCTTGTTCGCTCTTATTGACGGGTTCGTTACTTTTGAGCGAGTCGGTCGGACGAATAAGCAAGTTAGTGTTTACCCTGAAAAGACGATTACCGTTTAAGACCTGGATTACCAGGTCTTTTTTTTATTCATGATTACTGGAATGGGTTGGGTGATGTTCGAAGAATATCGCTCCCTTTTTTTGCGCAAAATCTATTTATAAAGCGCAAGGGGGCGTTCTTTTTGAAGAGTAATTGGAAGATTGCGATTGTGCTGTTTGCGGTCGTCTTAATGATGAATCTCGTTTCGCCCGCTCTTGTTCGAGCGAAGGCGCTAAATCCTGATTTGCAATTAAAAATTGACGCTCATGCGGCGGTGCTGTTGGAACCGTCCTCCGGAGAGATTGTCTTTGCGAAAAATCCCGATTTACAACTTCCACCGGCTAGCGTTACCAAACTGATGGTGATGCTGTTGGTATTGGAAGCGGTGGACCGGGGAGACGTCAAACTGACAGATGTGGTTGCCGCATCTCCGGAAGCCTGCAAAATGGGCGGTTCTCAAATCTGGCTGGAACCCGGTGAGCAAATGACCGTGTCCGAGCTTTTGAAGGCGGTATGTATTGTTTCGGCCAATGACGCTTCGTATGCTTTAGCGGAACACATCGCGGGTTCGGAAGAGAATTTTATTTCTCTGATGAATAAGCGGGCCAAGCAACTTAGCTTAAAAAGTACTGTATATGTCAATACGACCGGGCTCGATCCCGACGGCGGCGGCGCCGGAAATATGACTTCGGCGGGGGATATGGCATTATTGGCCCGGGAAGTCATCAAACACCCGACTGTTTTTCGTTGGACTGGAGTTTGGATCGACAGTCTGCGCGGTGGCAAATCGTTTCTGCGAAACACGAATAAATTAGTACGTTTTTATCGTGGCTGCGACGGTTTGAAGACCGGCTACACCGCTAAAGCCGGATTTTGTTTGGTTGCCTCGGCAAAACGGGATGGCGTCCGCCTCGTTGCAGTCGTCATGAACTCGCCTACCACCGACGCCCGTTCAAAAGATATCAGCAAATTACTGAATTACGGGTTCTCAAAGTTTAAGGCAGTCCAAATCTATCAAGGAGGGGAGACGGTCAGTCGAGTTAAGGTTTTCCGCGGGACACAACCATTGGTTGCGGCGGTGGTTCCTCGTGAATTGGCGGCAGTCCTGCATCGAGAGGCGCGAGGGAATGTCGTAAAGACGATTCAGTTGGAACGGGTCGTCAACGCCCCGGTTCGAAAGGGACAAAAAATTGGTCAAGTGCTATTATCCATCGATGGAAAGAGCTGTGGACAAGTGGATCTGGTAGCGGCGGCCGATATCAAACGAGCGTCCGTTCTCCAGATATGGTGGGAAATCTTCCGACGGACCATTCGAATTGGAGTATCTTAAGAATCATCCTAAGCCCAGATCAAAGCGATCTGGGTTTTTTATATGAAAATATGGCCAGGTGGGAAAACCTGGTTCTTTTTTACAAAAACGTCATCGCCACCTGATTGAAAAACCGTTACAAATAGTGATTTTCCGGGCTTTTTTGTCTTTTTACGAAGCAGGATCTGCCGGACCGACGGCGAATCCTTTGCAAGGATCTGGAAAGGAGGACTTCTTTTGGTCATCGAAACAGAGCGAATTGGCACGAATCTAGTGGTCGAATTGGATGGTGAACTCGATCTGGAGACTTCGCCGGCCTTCCGGACGGTAGTTGAAGACCGGTTAACTCAGTACGATACTATTAAACATTTGATACTGGACCTGAAAAAAGTAAATTTTATCGATAGTTCGGGCTTGGGAGTTATACTCGGCCGGTTTAAAAGATTGAGTCAACAGGGCGGGAAACTCTCAGCCATTAATGTATCGCCTCCCATCCGCCGAATTTTTGAGTTATCCGGATTGTTGAAGATCATGGATATTTACGAGAACCGTCAGCAAGCACTCGACAGGTTTTAGTGGGGGTAGGATAATGTTGAAAAACTATTTAAAAATGGAATTCCCCAGTCTTCCTCAGAATGTCGGCTTGGCCAGGTCCATTGTAGCAACATTTGCCGCGCAATTGGAATTCACTTTGTCTGAAGTGGAGGAGATTCGCGTGGCGATCTCCGAAGCGGTCTCAAACTGTGTTATTCACGCTTACCCCAAAAAACCGGGGATCGTTCAGCTGGAGTTGATGATCGAACGGGCCACGCTTACGATGAAGGTGAAGGATTTCGGAAAGGGCATTTCCGACATCGAGCAAGCGAAACAAGCTACTTTTTCCACTGATCCCGAACGAATGGGTTTAGGCTTGGTTTTCATGGAATCATTCATGGATGAAATGAACATCAGTTCTCGTCCCCAGGAAGGAACCACCGTAATTATGAAAAAGCGTCCAGAACGGGGGTTCGTCAATGTCGGGATCTCCAGGAGCTGTTAAAAACGATATTACTCTGCCCAACGACGGACTGCTTAGTGATGAGGAGTTTTTGCGCTTAATCACCGAGTACCATGGCGGGAATTCGGAAGCGAAAAATACCATTGTCCAGCATAATCTGCGATTGGTCATGAGCATCGCGCAACGCTTCGGCAACCGGGGCGAGCTTGAAGATTTGTTTCAGATCGGATGCATCGGGTTGATGAAGGCGGTGGAGAAGTTTAATCCGACCTACGGGGTCAAGTTTTCAACTTATGCCGTGCCGGTGATTATCGGCGAAATTAAACAGCACCTCCGCGATGAGGGTCCCATCAAAATCAGCCGGGGTATTAAGGAGGTTGCCGTCAAGGTCGAACAGACCCGGGTTCAATTGCTGAATCTGTTGGGAAAGGAGCCCACCCTGTCCGAACTGGAAGAGGCTTCGGGATTGCCCCGGGAAGAGATTGCCGGCGCGTTAGAGGCGACCCGGCCGGTCAACTCGTTGCAGGACTTCATTCGCGAAGATGAGGGAGATGTTTTATACCGGGAACAATTAGTGGGGGAGGATGGAGATCATTCCAAATGGCTGGAGCATTTTGCCCTGCGCGAAGTGATCGAAAAATTGCCGCCGCGTTTAAAATCCCTCATCGAGCTGCGTTTTTTCGAGGAGAAGACGCAGACTGAGGTTGCCGGGATCTTTGGGGTCTCCCAAGTACAGGTTTGTCGTCTGGAGAAAGAAGCCTTGCACCAATTGCGGAAGTTATATTTGAGCGATTAGTTTTCGGGGTTCGGGGAATAATATTCTCGGTGAAGCTTGATGCGCAAAACGGGAATTATTTTGATGATATTATCATTCCTCGTGTTAATTTTCGGCCTGGCATATTATTGGCTGTTCGACGACGACCGCAATCAAACCAAGGCCAGATTGGTTCACGCCATACAGGTGGAAAAGTTTTAGACTGGGGAATTTCCCTAAATTTTATTGCGTTTTTTCGTATAAAATGGCAAAATAAGAATCATTGGAGCAGAACGATACTTTCCGTATCGTTTTTTTCATGATAAAATCAAGGCATACATTGAATTCGGGGTGTTCGGAATGAAAGGAGTCATTATTGATCGTGGTTGGACGCGACAGGAGATCGAGCGGCAGATGACCGAGATCGGGGTAGACTGGCGCGGTATTGAAATTATGACGGATAAATTTCAGCATTACATCATTCGCCTTTTCGAGCTAACCCCCCGCCAGGCGTCAATCATTAAACAGGAAATGCTGGCCAGAGGAGCGGAAGCCGCTGTTTCATGGCAGATCTGCTCCATGGATTTTGGCGGCATGGCAAAAACTGGCTTGTTGCTTTCCGGTACATTACGGCAGCTATACCAATTTATCGCTAAGTTAAAGCTGCAACCGTTCGGCCTGCCGGACCTGGCGGAACGAATTGAGAATGCCCTCGATAACTACAGGAATGATCGGCCTGTGTTAACTTTGGCCGGGCGTAGCTATGACTGGTCTGTCAAGACTTATGTGATGGGGATTATCAACATTACTCCCGACTCTTTCTCAGGAGACGGCCTTTACCGGGATAAAAACTTTATTGAGGCAGCTGTGGAACAAGCCTTGCAAATGATTGAAGACGGCGCTGATTTTCTGGATGTTGGCGCCGAATCGACTCGGCCCGGTACGCTGATGAACCGCGGCACCTTTCCGGTAAATGGAGATGCAGCCCGAGTTTCCGCCGAGGAAGAAGAACGGCGGTTACTACCGGTTATTAAGGAATTGGCGAATGCGGTAAAAATCCCGATTTCGGTTGATACCTATAAACCGTCGGTGGCTGAAAAAGCCTTGAATTTGGGTGCGGCAATGATTAACGATATTTGGGGGTTGCAGTCGCCGGAAGATCCGGAACGCCGGATGGCTAAACTGATTGGCGAGACCGGAGTCCCGATTATCATGATGCACAATCGGAGTCAATCGGGTTATGCTCATCTGATGCGAGAGATCATTGACTCGTTGGCTGAATCGATAGAGATCGCCCAATCGGCCGGAGCTAGAAAGGAACAGCTCATCATCGATCCCGGGATTGGCTTTGGCAAATCCCATCAGGATAACCTTTCTGTCCTGGCCCATCTGGATCAGTTGAAGATTTTGGGTTGTCCGGTTTTGTTGGGGACTTCCCGGAAATCGGTGGTGGGATTGACACTGGATCTCCCGGTTGAGGAACGGTTGGCGGGGAGTTTGGCTACGGTAGCGTGGGGTATTTCCCAAGGAGTCAATATTGTGCGGGTTCATGATGTGAAAGAGACGGTTAGGGCGGTGAAGATGTGTGACGCAATACGATCGGCAAACTAAAATCGTGATTGCGCTCGGAAGCAACCTCGGGGATTGCTCAGCCAACCTGGAACAGGCAGTCCGAAAGATGGAGGCCTTTTTCGGAGCGCCATTGGTTTGTTCCTCGGTCTACCGAAGCGAGCCGGTTGAAGTGCGGGACCAACCGTGGTTTCTCAATCAAGTGGCATATTTCGAAACGGATGCTCCGCTCCCGCCATTGGTCATATTGAAGAATCTCAAAGCAATCGAGGCCCAGATGGGCCGGATTCCGGGAGCTCGGTACGGGCCGCGGTTGATCGACCTGGATCTATTATTCTATGGGGATTGGGTATTGGAAACCGCCAATCTGACGGTACCCCACCCCAAATTGGAAGAGCGGTCTTTCGTGTTAATGCCCTTAGTGGAGATTCTTCCCGATTTCATCCATCCCCGCACCGGCATTCCGCTGACGGAAATACTGGAGCAAAATCGGCCGCGGTTAGCCCGCTGTGAGCGAATGGTTCAATAATATTTCATTTATAGAAAGAGTGATTTTATAAAATGACTAAGTTGGAAAGATTACAGCAGATCTTGACTGAATGCGGCAGTGTTCTGGTGGCTTACTCCGGGGGAGTGGACAGCACCTTTTTGTTGAAGGTAGCCTTGGATGTTTTGCCGGGACGGGCCGTTGCTGTGACCGCGCTTTCGGAGACCTATCCCGCTCATGAATTGGAGACCGCCACCCGGGTCGCGCAGTCGCTGGGGGCCAAGCACATAACCATCGAAACCTCCGAGCTGGATATCCCCGAGTTCCAGGGGAACCCGCCGGATCGCTGCTATTATTGTAAAAAAGAGCTATTCGGAAAACTCCGGCAGATGGCCGCCGATCTGGGCTTGGCGACCTTGGTGGACGGGACGAACGCAGATGACTCCAATGATTATCGTCCCGGCATGCGCGCCTGTAAAGAATTGGGGGTCCGGAGTCCGCTGCAGGAGGCTGGTTTTACCAAGCAGGAAATCCGCGATTTATCCAAGGAATATAACCTGCCGACTTGGGATCTGCCTTCGTTTGCCTGTCTCTCGTCGCGTTTTCCGTACGGAACCACCATCACCAAGGAAGGCGTGCTTCGGGTCGGCCAGGGGGAAGACCTGTTGCGGGGGTTAGGCTTCAAGCAATTTCGTTTGCGCGACCATGGCACCATCGCCCGCGTCGAGATTGCCATGGAGCAACTGCAACTGTTATTGGACAACCGGGTCGCCATCGTTCAACAGTTGAAAGCGTTAGGCTATCAGTATATTACACTGGATTTGGAAGGCTATCGTACTGGAAGTATGAACGAGGTGCTTTCAATCTCTCAATGATGTGAGCTTTTTGTGATCGGGTTTTGCAATAGGGCTTGTTGTTCCTCGGAACAACAAGCCCTATTTTTATACTTTGAGCCTGGCGGGCCAAGTGAAAACTTCGGATTTTACCTGTCAGGACGGGCTTTTCACGCTATTTACATACTGTTAAAGTCATGATGTTAGGTATATGTTATATTTATGATTGACTTTTTCCCCGAAAAAGAGTATTTTAGATATAAATATTACACATACATTACATGTGCTGGAGGGAGCGATTGAACATGCGTAAGATAGCGATTTACGGCAAAGGCGGTATTGGTAAATCCACCACCACTCAGAACACGGTCGCGGGGTTGGCCGAGATGGGCAAGAAAGTCATGGTGGTGGGCTGTGATCCCAAGGCGGATTCGACTCGATTGTTATTGGGCGGTCTGGCCCAACGTTCGGTCCTGGACACCTTGCGGGAAGAAGGCGAGGATCTGGACCTGGAAGACGTATTGAAAGAAGGCTTCTGTAACACCCGTTGCGTTGAATCGGGCGGTCCCGAACCTGGCGTGGGTTGCGCCGGTCGGGGAATCATCACCTCCATCAATTTGCTGGAACAACTAGGCGCTTATGAAGAGGATAAAGAGCTGGATTACGTGTTCTACGATGTTCTCGGCGACGTGGTTTGCGGCGGATTTGCGATGCCGATTCGCGAGGGAAAAGCCCAGGAGATTTACATCGTCGTCTCCGGAGAGATGATGGCCATGTATGCAGCCAATAACATCTGCAAAGGAATTGTCAAGTTCGCCGAAGCCGGCGGGGTGCGCTTGGGCGGCTTGATCTGTAACAGCCGGAAAGTAGACAATGAGCAAGCGATGATCGAAGCCCTGGCAAAAAGGCTGGGAACCCAGATGATCTATTTTGTGCCGCGCGATAATATGGTGCAACGGGCGGAGATCAACCGCAAGACAGTCATCGATTATGACGCTGCGCACGAACAGGCCGATCATTACCGGAATCTGGCCAAACGGATCGACGAGAATGAAATGTTCGTCATTCCTAAACCATTGTCCATTGAAGAACTGGAAAAGCTGCTGATTGAGTATGGTATCGCCAACTAAGGCTACCATGGTTCAACAGCGAATTCGGTGTAGTTTGACGAAACGGCGTTTGAAGAGCTTGGGCAAGCTGTAAGGATCGAGAAAAAGGCATTGGAGGATGAGAACATGTTGATGGTAAAAGCGATCGTGCGGCCGGAAAAAGCCGATGAAGTGATGGCCGCCTTGATGGAAGCGGGATTTCCGGCGGTTACCAAGGTATCGGTGTTCGGCCGCGGCAAGCAGCGCGGTCTGAAGGTCGGCGAAGTTCATTACGATGAATTGCCCAAAGAGATGCTGATCATGGTCATCCCGAATCAGGATAAGGACTTTGTGTTGAAGACGCTGATGGAAAGCGCCCGCACCGGTGAGAAAGGCGCGTACGGCGACGGCAAAATCTTCGTTTCGCCGGTTGAAGAGGTTTACACCATCAGTTCCGGTGTAAAGGAAGCTTAATTGAATCTATCCCTCATGAAAGGGTGGGCGAAATGAAAGAAGTAATGGCAATCATCCGTATGAACATGATGAATAAGACCAAGCAAGCCTTGGCCGATGCCGGAATCTCCTCGTTCACCGCCACCGGCCGGGTGGTGGGCCGCGGCAAGGGCATGGTCGATTTCCGTATTTTGCAAGGTGCCGAGAATGGGCACGAGGAAGCCATCTCGCAATTGGACCGGGGCCCCCGCCTGATACCGAAACGGCTGTTGATCGTGGTGGTTCCGGATAAATTGGTGCAGACCGTCATCCAGACCCTGATCGCCGTCAATCAGACCGGTCAGCCCGGCGACGGCAAAATCTTTGTGCTGCCGGTACTCGAGTCGCATCGGGTCCGCACCGGAGAATCCGGCGACGACGTGCTGGATGATTGAGATTAGGGCAGCGCGGGTGGAGGAACGGTTTTCTCGGATGGAACCGTCTCGGCCGTACTGAAAGCACCATTCTGTCAATGGGCAGGCTGACCGAAAGGTTCCCAGCCATTTAGAACAGGAGCGGAACGTAAGTTTCGGACCCGCAAAAAAGAATTGTCAGAATGCCAATGGAATTTGCGAGCTGTCCAATGGCAATTGTATTCAAGCCAGTTTTGCTTCCTCACAAATTGGAATTGGATGATGACAAATTGAATTTGTTAGCGGAAAAAATAAAATTTGCATTTAAAAAATGAAAATTAGTCTTAACAAATGGAAATTGTAAGCTAAATAGTTTAATTTGCGCTCATAAAATTGTAAAATGTTCGAAATTTGAGCGACGAAATGGCAATTATCATAATTTGCGGAATAAGACTTGGCTTCGAGTGATCGACTAGGAAAGGAAATGGTCCAAAGGAGGAATATCCATGATCGACAAAGCGCGATTTCCCGTTCCCGCCGAAGTGAAGGAGGAGCTGATCAAGAAATACCCCTCCAAAGTAGCGCGGAAACGTACCAAACAGATTGTTATCAATCATCCGGATCCTGAGTCCATGCCGGAAATTGGCGCCAATGTCCGGACCGTGCCGGGCATCATCACCCAGCGCGGCTGCACCTACGCCGGTTGTAAAGGCGTGGTGCTCGGCCCGACCCGGGATATTTTAAACATCACCCATGGCCCGATCGGTTGCGGCTTCTATAGCTGGTTGACCCGACGCAATCAGACTCGACCGCCCGAAGAGACCGACGAGAACTTCATGACCTACTGTTTCTCCACCGATATGCAAGAAGACGACATCGTCTTCGGCGGCGAAAAAAAGCTGAAGCAAGCGGTGCAAGAAGCTTTTGATATTTTTCACCCCAAAGCCATCGGCATCTTCTCCACTTGTCCGGTGGGCCTGATCGGAGACGATGTGCACGCGGTGGCCCGGGAGATGAAAGAAAAGCTGGGGATTAACGTCTTCGGTTTCAGCTGCGAAGGTTATAAAGGCGTCAGCCAGTCCGCCGGCCATCATATCGCCAATAACCAGTTATTCAAACACGTCATTGGCAATGACGATACTCCGCATCCCGAGAAATTCAAGATCAATCTGCTGGGCGAGTACAACATCGGCGGCGACGCCTTTGTCCTCGAGGATCTCTTGGAACGGTGCGGCATCAAATTGGTGGCCACTTTCAGCGGCAACTCAAGTTACGATGCTTTTGCCAACTCCCATACCGCCGATCTGAACGCTATCATGTGTCACCGCTCCATCAACTATGTCGCCGAGATGATGGAGGAGAAATACGGAATTCCTTGGATTAAAGTGAATTTTATCGGCGCCGAGAGCAGCGCCAAATCGCTGCGGAAGATCGCCGCTTATTTTGAGGACGCCGAATTGATGGAACGGGTCGAGCAAGTCATCGCCGAAGAAATGGCGAAGGTAGAGGAGGTTCGCTCCGAGATCCGCTCCCGCTGCGAAGGGAAAACCGCCATGTTATTCGTCGGCGGGTCCCGCGCCCACCATTACCAGGATTTATTCCGGGAGATCGGGATGAAGGTCGTGGCCGCCGGTTACGAATTCGCGCACCGCGACGATTATGAGGGTCGCCGGGTGCTCCCCAACATTAAAGTGGACGCCGATAGCCGCAATATCGAACAGCTGACGGTGGAACCGGATCCCGAACGTTACCGGCCGCGCAAAACCGAGGCCGAGCGCCAACGCCTGAAGGAACAGGGTTTTGAATTCAGCGATTATGAGGGAATGATGTCCGAGATGGAGCGGGAGTCCCTGGTCATCGACGACATCAGCCATTATGAATCCGAAAAATTGATCGAGATCTACAAGCCCGCGGTCTTCTGCGCCGGAATCAAGGAAAAGTACGCCGTGCAGAAAATGGGGGTCCCCTGCAAGCAGTTGCATAGCTACGATTATGGCGGGCCTTATGCCGGATTTGAAGGCGCCATTAATTTTTACAAGGAGATCGACCGCTTGGTCAATAGCAAGATCTGGGGCTACATCCAGGCCCCCTGGCAGAAAAATCCGGAGATCACCGCCACCTATGCTGTGAAATAACGTTTCCCGGGCGGTCGCGGACCCCCGGATGCGAGGAGGGAATATTCATGTTGTTACGACATACACCGTCTGAAGTGAAAGAGCGCGAGGCTCTGGTGGTGAACCCGGCCAAAACCTGTCAACCGATCGGGGCTATGTACGCCGCCCTAGGCATTCACGGTTGCCTGCCACACAGCCACGGTTCTCAGGGCTGCTGCGCTTACCATCGTAGTACGCTTACAAGGCATTATAAGGAACCGATAATGGCCTCGACCAGCTCCTTCACGGAAGGCGCATCGGTCTTCGGCGGCCAGGCCAATCTGGTGGAAGCGATCAATAATATCTTCACGATTTATAATCCGGATGTCATTGCCGTGCATACCACCTGTCTTTCGGAGACCATCGGCGACGATGTGCCGCAGATCGTCTCCAAAGCCAAGGATGACGGGAAGATTCCCGACGGCAAATACGTGATTCATACCAGTACCCCCAGTTATGTGGGTTCTCATGTCACCGGCTTCGCGAATATGACCAAGAGCATGGTCAACTATTTCTCCGAGTCCAGCGGGACCGAAAAAGATCAGTTGAATATCATCCCCGGGTGGGTGGAACCGTCCGATATGCGGGAGATCAAGCGCATGACCGGAATGATGGGCATCAAGACCGTCTTATTCCCGGATACGTCGGATGTGTTGGATACTCCGCAGACCGGAAAGCATCATCTCTTTCCCAAGGGCGGCGTGACCATTCCGGAGCTTCGGAGCACCGGGGATAGCCGGGCGACCATCGCCCTCGGCCAGTTCGCTTCGGGACCGGCCGCGGAGGCCTTGGATGCCAAGTGTAAGGTTCCCTGCCAGGTATTGGACCTGCCGATCGGTTTGATGGCGACCGACCGTTTCGTGGACGCGCTGCGCAAAACCGCCGGAGTGTCCGTTCCCGACGCCATCACCGACGAACGGGGCCGGCTGGTGGACCTGATTACCGATATGCATCAGTATTTTTACCGTAAAAGAGTGGCCCTCTTCGGAGATCCCGATCAGTTGATCGCTATGACCGAGTTTTTGGTCAGTTTGGATATGCTGCCGGTCCATATTGTCACCGGAACCCCGGGACAACGGTTCGAACAGCGCATTCGGGAGATCCTGAAGCACGATGTTCCTCAGGTCAATGTGCGCGCGGCCGGAGACTCATTCCTGTTGCATCAATGGATCAAGAGTGAACCCGTCGATCTGCTGATCGGCAATACTTATGGCAAGTATATCGCCAGGGATGAGGATATTCCTTTCGTGCGGTTCGGTTTTCCCATTCTCGACCGGGTGGGGCACTCCCTTTTCCCGTCGGTGGGATACGTCGGAGCGATGCGCTTAATCGAGAAATTCCTATACGCCTTCCAGGACCGGCAAGACCGGGATGCTCTGGAGGAAAAATTCGAGTTGGTTATGTAGTTTTCGCCCGTAATTTTCCCGAACTGACATTAGCTTTAAATCGAGAAAGGGGGCATGCTCCGTGGTCAAGGTGCTGGAAGAGCGGAAAGGACAGATTTATCGCAAGGGTTCCGAACCGTATGCCATGGAATGCGGCAAGACCAGTCTGGCCGGTTCGGTCAGTCAAAGGGCCTGCGTCTTCTGCGGCTCCCGGGTTGTGCTATACCCAATCGCCGACGCGATCCATCTCGTACACGGTCCGGTGGGCTGCGCCGCCTACACCTGGGATATCCGCGGCGCGCTCTCGTCCGGACCCGAATTGCACCGGTTGAGCTTCTCTACCGATCTCCGGGAGATCGAGGTGATCCACGGCGGTGAAAAGAAGTTATATCAATCCTTGGTGGAGCTGATCGACAGGTATCAACCGCGGGCGGCATTCGTCTACTCCACCTGCATCATCGGGATCATCGGCGACGATGTGGGGGCGGTCTGTAAGCGGGTCAGCGCCGAAAAAGGCATTCCGGTGCTGCCGGTCCATTCCGAAGGCTTCAAAGGAACCAAAAAGGACGGCTACCGGGCGGCTTGTGAAGCGTTGCTGCAATTGATCGGGACCGGACCGGCCGAGGGAATCCAGCCGCACAGTATCAATATTTTGGGCGATTTCAACCTGGCCGGGGAAGTCTGGATGATCCGCGAGTACTACGAGAAGATGGGGATTCAAGTCGTGGCCACGATCACCGGGGACGGCCGGGTCGATCAGATCCGGCGGGCGCACGGTGCCGCCTTGAATCTGGTGCAGTGTTCGGGCTCCATGAATCATCTGGCGAAAATGCTAAAAGAGAAATACGGAACTCCGTATCTGCAGGTCTCCTACTTCGGAATCGAGGACATGGCGGAGGCGTTGTATCAGGTGGCCCGTTTCTTCAATGATACGGCAATGATGCGGCGCACCGAAGAATTGGTACGCGACGAAATTGCGGCGGTTTATCCGCAGCTGCTGGAGTACCGCAAGGCGCTGACTGGGAAGAAGGCCGCCATTTATGTCGGGGGCGCCTTTAAAGCCTTTTCGTTGGTAAAGGCGCTGCGGATTCTGGGCATGCAAACGGCAGTGGTGGGTTCTCAGACCGGCAGTAGCGAAGATTATCAGCAATTAAGAGATTTATGCGACGAGGGAACTGTCATCGTTGACGACTCGAACCCGCTTGAATTGGCCGGATTTTTAAAGGAAAAAGGCGTCGATCTCTTTATCGGCGGCGTCAAAGAACGGCCTATCGCCTATAAGATGGGGATCGGCTTCTGCGATCATAATCATGAACGCAAGATTGCCTTGGCGGGCTTCGTGGGAATGCTCAATTTTGCCCGGGAGGTCCATGGCACGGTCTGCAGTCCCATCTGGAAACTGGTGCCGCGTTATTCCTGTTGCGGGGGAGGTGTGGCCGATGTCGGTTAACCATCAACCCCGGCCGGCAGTCAGCGTTACCACCAATGCCTGCAAACTCTGTACGCCGCTGGGCGCCTGTCTGGCTTTTCGCGGCATCGAAGGAACCGTTCCTCTGCTGCACGGTTCGCAAGGCTGTTCTACCTACATCCGGCGTTATATTATCAGTCACTTTAAGGAACCCATTGACGTGGCTTCCTCCAACTTCAGCGAATCCAGCGCCATCTTTGGAGGAGGAGTCAATCTGGCGACCGCTTTGCAAAATGTTACCGCCCAGTATCATCCGGAACTGATCGCGGTCGCCAGCACTTGTTTGAGTGAAACAATCGGGGACGATGTCCCGTTATTCATTCGGCAGTACCGCCGCGAGCATCCCGAACGACCGCCGGAGATCATTCATGTCTCAACCCCCAGTTACCGGGGGACTCACATGGACGGTTTTCACGCGGCGGTTCGGGCCGCAGTGGACGAACTGGCGGAAGCCGGCGCGCCGGAACGGCGCATCAATCTTTTTCCCGGCCTAGTATCCCCGGCCGACCTTCGTCACCTGAAGGAAATCATGGCTGATTTCGGGGTGGATTACACGCTGTTGCCCGATTACTCAGAGACACTGGACGGGGAGATTTGGCAAGAGTATCAAAAAATTGCTCCGGGTGGAACGCCATTGGCGGCCATCCGCCGGACCGGCCGCGCCATGGCTTCCTTTGAGTTCAGCGGGACCATCGCGGCCGAACATTCAACCGGCAACCTGCTGAAGGAGCGCTTTGGCATTTCTTATTTACAGACCGCGATGCCCATCGGAGTTCGGGCTTGTGATCAATTCTTTACCAAACTGGCTGAAGTCAGCGGCAATCCTATTCCCGACTGTTACCGGAAGGAACGGGGCCGGCTCGTCGATTCCTATGTGGATGGCCATAAGTACATCTTTGGTAAACGGGCGGTTCTCTATGGCGAAGAGGACTTGGTGGTTTCCCTGGCCGGATTCCTGGCGGAGATCGGTGTAATTCCGGTTCTGTGCGCCTCGGGCGGTGAGAGCGGAAGGCTGGCGGAAGCCGTACAAGCGGCGGCTCCGGAAGTGGCGGACCGGATTACGGTCCGGGACGGCGCCGACTTTATGGACATTGCCGAATTGGCCGAAAAGCTGCAACCCGACCTCATCGTCGGCAACAGCAAGGGTTATCCCCTGGCGCGAAAGTTGCAGATTCCTTTGATCCGGGTCGGTTTTCCGATTCACGACCGTCTTGGCGGGCAGCGCCTGCTCCACCTGGGCTATCGCGGCACCCAAGCACTATTCGACCGGATCGTCAATGCGGTGATCGAGCGACAGCAAGACGCATCGCCGGTCGGCTACAGTTATATGTAAGGCTTCGGGCCATTTCGGCCCAATCATGATTTTGTCAAAAAGACGGGGTGATCACGATGAACCGTTTTCCAACCCATCATCCGTGCTTCGATCCGGAGGTGCGGCACCAGTTCGGCCGAATTCATCTGCCGGTGGCGCCAAAGTGCAATATTCAGTGCAACTTCTGCAATCGCAAATATGACTGTTTGAATGAAAGCCGTCCCGGAGTGACCAGCGCGGTGCTCCAGCCCGAACAGGCGATTCTGTACCTGGAAGAGGTTTTGCGCAACGATCCCCGGATCACCGTGGTGGGCGTGGCCGGACCTGGCGATCCCTTCGCCAATCCCAAAGAGACGTTAAAGACATTTCGGCTGATTCGGGAGAGATTTCCGCGCCTTACCATTTGCGTGGCCTCCAATGGGCTTAATGTCTTGCCCTATATCCAAGAGTTGGCTGAGTTGAATGTCACACACTTCACGGTAACCATGAACGCTATCGACCCCGAAATCGGCGCCAAGATCTATGCCTGGGTCCGTTATGCGAAATCCATTTATCGCGGCACTGCCGGTGCCGAACTGTTGATCGAAAGACAGTTGGAGACAGTCCGGCAACTAAAAGCTCATGGCTTCCGGGTTAAAGTGAATTCGATCCTCATTCCTGGTGTCAATGAAAATGAGATTGAGCGGGTCGCCAGCCGCGTCGCTGAGTTAGGCGCTGACTATTTTAATTGTATTCCCGTTTATCCTACGGCGGGTACGATCTTTGAGAAGGTGATCCCGGCCTCCGATGAGACTGTAAATGGTCTGCGGGAACGGCTCAAACAATATCTGCCGCAGATGGCCCACTGTACCCGCTGCCGGGCCGATGCCGTCGGCTTGCTCGGCGAGGGGCTTTCCGACGAGTCCGCTCAACTGCTGGCGGAGTATTCACGCAAGATTCCGGGCTTAAAGCAAGATCGCCCCTACATTGCGGTCGCCAGCCGGGAAGGATTCCTGGTCAATCTGCATCTGGGTGAAGCGGAATCGTTGCAGATCTTCGCGCAAACCGCGCAAGGGTTGAAAATGATCGAAACCCGGACCACTCCGGCGCCGGGCGGTGGCAAAGAACGATGGTTAAAGCTGGCGCAGATTCTCGGCGATTGCCGGGCGGTATTGGCTAGCGGCGCGGGCGAATCGCCGCGCCAGACATTATCCGAGCAAGGGATCCAAGTCATTGAAACCGCCGGAATCATTGAACAGGTCAGTGAAGCGGTATTTCATGGAACGTTTATTCCCGCGCCGCGCCGTTTCGTCTGCGGTGAAAGTTGCCGGGGCGATGGCCTGGGCTGCGGTTGAATAATCATCAAAAGGAGGAATTGCAGTGGAAAAACCGAAACACCACATTTTTGTCTGTTCCAGCTCCCGGGTGAACGGCGAACCGAAAGGGGTTTGCTCCCGGAAAGAAGCTTCCCAACTCATTCAATATTTGGAGTCGGAACTGAATGATCGCGGCATGGAGGAAGTCATGGTCACGAATACGGGCTGTATGAAGCTTTGTGACCACGGCCCGGTGATGGTGATTTACCCGGAAGGCTATTGGTACGGTAATGTCAATGAAGAGGCCATTGACCAAATTCTGGATGCCCTGGAAGAGGGAAAGGCCGCCACCGATCTTTTATTAATGTAGCAGCGAGGAAACGGAGAGCGAGGAATATGGATGACCGTCAGAGCCGGGCGGCATGGCTAATCGATTCTACATTGCGCGATGGCGAACAGGCGGCCGGAGTAGTCTTCAGTGATGCTGAAAAATGCGCCATCGCTCAAGCGTTGAGCGATATCGGAGTGCCCGAACTGGAAGTGGGAATTCCGGCGATGGGTGAAGCGGAGATCGCCGTCATCCGGAATCTGGTCGCTCTCCGCCTGAAAGCCCGTTTGACGGGCTGGTGCCGGGCAACGATCTTCGATCTGACTCAGGCGCGTGATTCGGGTCTGCGGAGCGTTCATGTCTCTTTTCCGGTATCCCCGATCCACTTGCGTATTCTGGAAAAAGATCCGGCCTGGATCGAAAGGGCACTCGCCGATATTTTACCTGTCGCCGTGCGCTGGTTTGATCATGTCTCCGTGGGAGCCCAAGATGCATCCCGGGCCGATCTGCCGTTCCTGCAACAGTTTATGCTGACAGCCTTACGCCTGGGGGCAAAACGGGTACGGATCGCCGATACTGTCGGACTCCTCGATCCGGCGGCTACCCATAGACTGTTCCGTGGCTTATTAACGGTCGCGCCTACGGCCAATCTGGAATTTCACGGCCACAATGACCTTGGCTTGGCGACTGCGAATACTCTGGCCGCTCTGGAAGCCGGAGCGCAATCGGCGAGTGTGACCGTGAACGGAATGGGCGAGCGGGCCGGCAATG
Source organism: Hydrogenispora ethanolica (assembly GCF_004340685.1). NCBI lineage: Bacteria > Bacillati > Bacillota > Hydrogenispora > Hydrogenispora ethanolica. The sequence goes on from NZ_SLUN01000019.1 coordinate 27,432, forward strand.
CCGCCCTGGCCGAAGTGGTAATGGCCATGAGAATTATCGCCCAAAAAGATTGCGGCATCGTCACCGAAGGCCTGTATGACCTCAGCAAGTTGGTCGCCGCAGCCGCCGGCAGAGCCATACCGGCGGATAAACCCATCGTCGGGGAGCGGGTTTTTAATCACGAATCCGGGATTCACGGCCATGCCTTGCTTCGAGACGACTCGGCCTATGAACTCTTTCCGGCGCGAAGCGTCGGCCAGCCCGGTACCCGCATGGTTTTGGGAAAGCATTCCGGTTCCGCCATGGTGGAACAGTTTTTGACCTCTCAGGGTCTGGAGATTGAGAAAGAAACGGTTCGCTCCGTATTGAGCCAGATCCGCCGCCGCGCCGCGGAATCGAAACGCGAATGCACTGCGGAGGAAGTTCTGGCATTTTATGATCGGAGTAAGGAATCTCGGCAAAGGATGCATTGAAGGACTCACTCCATGCGGGGAATATGTAATCAGAAAGAATCTGAGTGATTTAAAAATGACAGAAACTCATTCTCACGGATTGAGTTTCTTTTTGTTTTAAAAAAAGACGATTATCAAGTTAGCTCCGCTCACTCACGAAGGGATTGAAGGATAAGTCATGGCGTCTAGTAGCGTCGTTTGGCGGATACGTGACCGGGGTGAGGAGCTGAAAGAGAACGTTTTATGAATCACGGAGCGCTTTGGGTCCTGAAAGAGCTCATTCAGTCGTCGGGCAAGCTCGTTTTGTGGATAAGAGAGCTTGCTCAGTCGTTCAGCGAGCTCTTTTTGTGGATGAGTGAGCTTGTTTTGTGAATCAGCAAGCTGGTTTTGTGAATAAGAGAGCTCGCTCAGTCGCTCGGCAAGCTCTTTTTGTGGATAAGCAAGCTTGTTTTGTGAATGGGAGAGCTTGCTCAGTCGTTCAGCAAGCTCTTTTTGTGAATCAGTCATCTATTTTTGTGGATAAACGGATCCGTTTAACGGAGTTAATGGTTTTGGCTGTGGATAAGTCGGGGAAGTGCGGCTCAAACCGGGTAAAGTGGGAGGGTGAGCGGAGCTAAGTTGATACTCAGTTAAAAAAAATAAATCATTAAAAAAAATCTTCTATGGTGATGTCAGCCTAAGAAGAATTAAGATAAACTTAACAATCGATTAACTAATCTTTGAAAGACTCGTTTGCCTGACTCGAATCGGCAATTTCGCGAAAATGCGATTTCCTTTCGAAATGAAGGAGGTCATGATTTTGCCTGGAAATCAAGAACAAAACTGGCTGAATCGGCTCATTCGTCTTCAAGAAAGCAGGTACTGGCAAACCCTGGCCGCGATTCCGATCCGCTATAAACTCATCGGTTTCTTTCTCGTTATCTCGCTGTTACCGCTCGGTATCGTCGGGACCATGTCGTATACCAGTTCCAAGGAGGCCATGGTCCAGAAGATAACCGAGTACTCCCTCAAAGTGACGACTCAGTCAGTGGCCAATCTTCAACAAAAAATAAGAGAGCTGGAAAACGTAGCGGGACAGCTGTTGCTGAATCAGGCTTTCATCGAAGCTCTGGTTCGATTGGAGAGCAGTCCGGACGATGGCGGCCTGGAGGCTTTGAAAAAAACGGCGGCCGCTTTTTTCAATACGTATATGATCAGTTACCAAGACATTGGGGCGATGGTATTCATCGGAGAGGGAGGCCCGGAGCGGATCGTCACGGTTACGAAAGATTATGCCGCTGAAATGCCCGGGTTTATCCGGCGCTTCCGGCGTACCCGATCCTACCAAACCATTCTTCGGGCCGGAGGGAGCAGTGTCTGGGTCTCTTCGCTCAAACTTGGAGCCAGTCATTACGAGCTGCTGGGACGGAGCCTGAAACACCCGGAGACCGGCAAAAGCATGGGTATTCTCGCAATTTTCATCGATGAAGAGAAGTTCGACCGACTCGTTAACTTCTATCTTTATAACCAAGCGGATTTGGCGATGGACCAAGTCAAAAATTACGCCCTGATCATCGACGAGCAGGGAAAGGTGGTCTCCACGCCCTTCAAGGAAGACATCGGCAAGCCGGTCGGGCGGATGATCGCTGGGATTGCGCCGCTGCGGGAATTGCTGCGCGGAAAAACCTCGGATCGGGATTACGGAGGCGAACAAAATCAAGGCAGTTATCTGACTCGGGTAAATGGTCAAAGTTCATTGGTCGTCTATAAATCAATTGGAAGCGAAACCGGAATCGGCGCCAATTCGCGCTGGCATCTTTTGAGTATCACTCTGACCTCATATTTGTACCGGGAGGCCTGGGCGGTGGGGCTGAATACTCTGATGCTGGGGTTGACCGTCGCTTTCCTGACGATATTTTTATCGGTACGGTTCTCTTTGAATATCTCAAAGGCGCTGCAGCAAATGGTGCAGGCGATGGAAACGGCGGAAAACGGCGTCCTGTCGATACGGATACCGGTCAAGGCCCAGGATGAGTTCGGTTACTTGGCTACGTGTTTCAACCGGATGCTCATCCGGATCAGCGGTTTATTAATGGATACCAAGAATGCTATCCAGGCCGTTTTGGAACGCGCCGCCTTGTTGGAGACCAGTTCGGAACAGGCGGCTCATTCGGCCCGGTCGGTGGCCAGAGCCATGGAAGAGATCAGCAGGGGCACCTCGGAACAGACCCGCCAGGCAGAACAGACGACGGCCCAAATGGACCAGTTGGCGGTGGAGATCGGTAGTTTGGTCAAAAACTCCAATGAAGTTGCCCAAATTACCGGTTCTACCCGGGATTTGAGTGTCCAATCCAAAGCGATCATTCAGCAGTTGATCCGTAAATCCGGCGAGACGGAGCAGATTACCAACAGAATCGTGGCCGATCTCGCCGATTTGAACACCAATACCGGGCAGATTCAGGCAATCACCGCGCTTATCGCCAATATTTCCGAACAAACCAATCTTTTGGCATTAAACGCCGCCATTGAGGCGGCCCGGGCGGGTCATGTGGGACATGGTTTTGCGGTGGTAGCGGATGAAGTGAACCAACTGGCGGTACAATCCAAGGAAGCTGCCAGAGGCATCGATAAAATCCTGAAGCAGATTCAACTCAAAAATCAAAATTCCGCCCAGACCGTTCAACAAGCGAGCTTGATCCTGTCGGAACAACAGAGCGCAGTAGCCTCAACCCAACGCGCGTTCGATGGAATTATCAACGAAATGGACCAGGCCGTTCGGAAAATCTCAAAGATGGATCAGCGGATCCAGGGGATCGATCAATTCAAAGAACATGCGGCCCAGGCTTTTGTCAATATCAGTCTGATCACGGAGGAAACCGCCGCCGCCACGGAAGAAGTCACAGCGACTACCGAAGAGCAGACCGCCATCGCCGAACGGATCAAGGAAATGGCCGATGATTTGAAAAGCATGGCTGCAAGACTGGTGGAAGCGGCGTCCAAATTTCATGTTTAAGAAGCCTTGGGATAAAGTCTCTCGAAACGGAAATTGTCTTGTAAAAAGATTGAGCCGACTTTTTCACCCGCTTCTCTGAGCTTTGTGAATACCCAAACCTTCGACAGGGTATTTCACAACGCTTTTTAAAAAAAGCCCTCTTACAGCAAAAATTTATTGACCCGGATCGGTTGACAAACGATCCTGAACATGATAAAATACATTTTGCCACGGGGGAGTAGCTCAGTTGGTTAGAGCGCTACGTTGACATCGTAGAGGTCATTGGTTCGATCCCAACCTTCCCCACCATATGAATTTTTCAGCGAGGGTAACCTCGCTTTTTCTTTGTCAAAATTTTGGCTGTCCCGAAAAAGTTGCTTCGGGACAGCCTTTTTTTATTTTTAGGTGACATATTCTATTTCCATCGTGGTGCCCATATATTATTGCGAATAGAGGCCGGTCAAATCAACCCTGGAACGGCGGGAGAGGAGAGAAAATGGATGAGAAAACTAGCGGATTCCCAGATTGCGGCCTTCGATACCGAATACGTCGATGCGAACCGCTGGAAAATGGTCGCAGCCTGCATCACGAAGTATTTTCCCGAAGGGGATTTCAGTTTTGTCGACCTCGGCGGCGGCAATGGGCTCTTTACGGACCGGATTCTACGGGAGTTTCCCTGGTCGCGCGGCGTCCTGATCGACAATTCCGAATACCTGATTGGACTGAATCGACCGGTTCCGCGCAAAGTGCTCATCTGCGACTCGATCGAAAATACCGCGCGCTACGTCGGGAGCGCTGACATTATATTCTGCAACTGGTTGCTGCATCACTTGGTATCCGATACTTACGGCGCGACCAGGATGAATATCACCAATGCCCTGAGGATGGCGAAATCCTTGCTTTCGGAGCGCGGTTACTTTTCGATTTTTGAAAATATGTACGACGGTCTTTATTTCGACAATTTGCCGAGCCGCCTCATTTTTGGCCTCACCGCCAACCGGACCATGGCTCCGGTCCTGCGCCGGCTGGGCGCGAATACGGCAGGCTGCGGTGTTTGCTTCTTGTCGAGGGAAAAATGGGACGAGACCGTGAAGCAGGCAGGTCTGACCATTGAGAGTTATACGGACGACGACCCCTGGCCAATCGCATTCTATCGACGGGCCTTGCTTCATCTGGGAAATATTCGGGTGGGACACTATTGGTGCGGTAAAGGCGTCCGGGATCTGAAAGCCTCCGAATAGAGAATCGGTGGAGAAATTACCTTGTTCTCCGGTTTCCCGGGATGCGCGAAAGTCCAATGGTCGTCATCCAATTGAAAGCGCGGGCAACCTCTTTTGCTTTTGGCTTTTATGGAAATTGCAGCCGATTGGTTCCTCCCTTCTCACAGTATACAAAATATAGCCAGCACATATAATAGGTTTAGAATGGGGGGATTCAAGATGTCGGAGATAACGATCAGCACCCTCAACACTGACCCGGAGATCAGGAACAACCTCCTTAAAGAGGTTGATTTTCTTCAAAGGGAAGGAATCAACGTTGAACTAACCGAGCTGGTTTCCGGAAAATTTTTATTTTTACAGTACGCCATATTGGAACAACAACCCGATCTGAAAGAAGCTCATGAAAAGATTCTCCGTTACTATTTGGCCAATATCCTGACGGATTTATTAATGAATACGGTCACCAAAGAATTAATGGCCCAGATTGTGAGGAATCGGTACCGGTTTATTGCCCAAGGCGAATCACGCGCCATTGTCAAGAGCGCCTATTCGTATTTGAACAACCTGTATGAGGACGGCGATATCAGTAAGACCCTATACCGTCATAACCAGATCCTCACCAGCATCAGTCAGTATTTGGAGTCCGATTCCCTATTGTATTTAGAAGGCTTTTTGCGCTTCCGCCTGAAAGATTACTTTCAGGAGATGGAGGAATCCATTGAAAAGGCGATCGATAATTTCTTGGTAGAGCGGGAGTATTTGGAATTTATCAAATTACTCCGTTATTTCGTCGAAATTCAGGAGCCGCGCATTGATGAAGTGCACGTGTTGATCAAGGATAAGGACTCGTTTTACCTGCTGGACGAGGAGAAAAAACCGATTGAAGAGGAACAGCTCCAAAGCGTCCTGGCAGAACTCCACAGTGAAAATACCGAAGTCGATTATGACGATCTCCTGCTTAGCGCCCTGATAACCATCTCGCCCCGGAGAATCGTCATTCACGCGCTGGCCAGGATCGAAATCATGGAAACGATCATCAGCGTTTTTCGAGAACGGGTCATTCTGTGCGGGGGATGCGAGCTATGCGGCAAACAGACGTTTCCCGTCCTTTTATCCAGTTCTTTGCATCCCACTTCCCCTCGTTAATCCCAACATAAGTCATTCACTCTTTCGCGTCATGGAAGGGTGATTTTTTTTGACTTGGAACTCTATCGAAGAAGCTGGCGCTTTCCCCGATAATATCTTTCATGGCAAACAAACTAAAAATGTGGCGATTTAATCCGGAAAATAAAATAAGGCGCTGACGCGCCCATTTAAAGCATTGGGAAAGCTGGGTTTATTATTTGATACGGGTTGGAATGAAAAGGTCGACGATCCCGATGACGAGAGACGCCAGTAATGCACCGATTACCGAAACCGACATTCCCGGAACAATGAATTGAGTGATATAAATAACCACCGCCGAGACCAAAAATCCTACAACGCCATGGGCGTACGGCGAGAGATTTCTTCCAAGCACCAATTCGATGAGGTAACTGATTCCGGCGATTACCACTGCTGCCAAAAGGGCGCTGATAAAATTCAACGATTTAAATCCTGGTACGATCGCGCCAATGAACATCAGCACAAGGGCGGCGACGACAAAACGCACCAAGGTTCTAAGCCAATCCATGAAATCACCTCCTTCAGCTTCGAATATCGGTTTTATCTTATCCAATCCAGGATAAGCTATGCACAGCGGCTATGGCAAAAAACTCCAATCTGGACTTTCCCTGGCCATCCGATTAAAACGGGGCTGCCCGGTAAAAAATATCGCTAAATGCATGAACTGCTTATTCGGGTCTTTGGCAGGTGTTGTGGAAAAGTAGCTCATGCGACGAACCCGGGGAGGAGTCGAATGCGGCAAAGAATCTATGGTATGTTCACCAATATCGAAGATGCCCGCAATGCTTTGGGAAGGATCAAGAAAGAAAGTTGGCATCGGGCTGATCTCACAGTCATTCTGCCGGAAGGTTCGCCTGAGTCCTCGAACAATGACTCGATGGAGTTGGCTGCCGAATTTGCGGCCCAGGACCGGGATGAGAAAAGGGATTGGTCGGGCTTGCGGCGGGATTACTGGGATGGCTTGGGAAAGATCCGCTATGGCACGACCTTTCGCAGGCAGCCCGGTAAAAATCAGGTGCTCCCGGAAACCTTGGCGGGTCAGGCACTACAAATCGTACAGCAGGGGATTAAGGATTCCAAAGTCGTCACGATCATCGATTTTGAACCCGAATTACGGGCCAAACTGCGGGTCATTCTAGAGAGCAGAGGGGCCGAAGTATTAGCGGATCAGGCATCAACCTGAGCCGTTTTTTTTATGGTATTTTAAAAGCCATGTGATAAAGTCTTTTGAATCGGAAATCAGAAGGCAAAAAGGCTCTTTATAAACGACTTTATCACTTGCTTTTCTGAGCTTTTGTGAACACCCCGACCTTTCGGACGGGGCTTATCACAACACTTTTAAATATGATAAAAAATGCCGCCCCTCCGCCGAAGCCGTAAATGCGCAGATAATTAAGAAAAGATGAAGGAGTTATGAACTGGGAGCGCGAATATTAGTCAGGTTTAAGGAGGCTCTTATGGCAGAAAATGGAGCGATAATTCATCGGGTCGAGCCGGACAGCATTGCCGCGGAATTACTGCTGGAACCGGGTGACCGCATTTTATCCGTGAACGGGGCCGTACTGGAGGACTATATTGATTTCTTGATGGCCAATGCCGATGAGCGTATTTCTTTGGAAGTACTGAAAAAAAAGAACGGAGCGGTTGAGCTCCTTGAGATCGAGAAAGATGCGGCGGAATCTCTGGGTGTAAGCTTTGAACACGTAGTGTTCGACGGGATCCGGGAATGCGCGAATCATTGTTTGTTCTGTTTTGTGCATCAGCTGCCCGCGCGGCAGCGGGCCACCTTATATATTCGGGATGATGATTACCGGCTCTCCTTTTTGCATGGAGCCTACATTACTTTTACGAATTTAACCGAATCGGATTGGCGGCGGATTGAGAGACTACATCTGAGTCCCCTATATGTTTCGGTGCACGCTACCGATCCGGCAGTCCGTCAAAAACTTTTGGGCGTAAAAGGTGCCGCACCGATCCTCGAACAAATTAAAAGGCTGGTTGCAGCGGGCATCACCGTTCACACCCAAGCGGTTATTTGTCCGGAGATCAATGACGGTCCGGTTCTGGAACAGACCATTCAGGATTTGGCGCAATTCTGGCCGGAAGTTGCTTCCCTGGCCATTGTGCCGGTGGGATTGACCGAACACCGTTCCAAGCTATTCCCGTTGCGCATCTTTCGGCCGGATGAGGCCAGCCGGGTGATCGACCTGGTGCACCGCTTTCAAAAACAGTTTCGGGAATCTCTCGGTTCGCGCTTTGTTTTCGCCGCGGATGAGTGGTATGTTTTAGCCGGGAGGCAGGTCCCGGAGGATGAAGCGTATGAGGATTACTTACAGCTTGACAACGGCGTGGGGCTGTTGCGCTGGTTTTTGACGGATTTTTATGAAACATTTCCTTCCCTCTATCAAGCCCTTTCCCGGCTCCAAGGCAAGTTGGTGGTCATTACCGGACAAGCGGCCATCGGAATGTGGGAGGAAGTGCGGCGTTATTGGGCGGCGCAAAATCTTGCCCTGACGTTGGAACTATTACCCATCCAAAACCGTTTTTTGGGAAGTACCGTAACGGTCACGGGTTTATTGAGCGGCAACGATGTGATGGAGGCGATTCAAAGCCACCAGCCGGCGGATCAGGCCTGTTATCTGGTTCCGCAAATCACGCTCCGCCAAGGGGACGATCTTTTTTTAGATGGCGTATCCGTCGCCCAATTGCGCGAGGCATGCGCGCCGAAACGGGTGATGATCGTGCCGACGCAAGCCGCCGAATGGCTTCGCTGGATTATTCATGAGGGATGTGTTGACGGTTGTCTCGAGCAGTCATTGCAATAGTTGGCCGACCCAATGTCGGAAAATCCACCCTGTTTAACCGGATCGTCAGACAACGTTTGGCGATCGTCGAAAATACCCCCGGCGTCACCCGCGACCGGATCTATGCCGATGGCAAATGGCTGGACCGGAGCTTTTTAGTGATTGATACCGGCGGAATCACGGATGAACGCGATCCGGTCCAAGAGCAAATCCGCACCCAAGTGGAGATGGCTCTGGAGGAAGCGGATGCGGTCATCATGGTGACTGACGGCCGGGAACCGCTGACGGCTTCCGATTATCAAGTGGCTACCCTGCTGCGAAAAAGCCATAAACCTACCGTGCTGGCGGTCAATAAAATTGAAAACATCGCTCAAACGGTGGACCCGGAGTTTTATTCGTTGGGCCTCGGCGAACCGATCCCCATCTCCGCCGAACACGGCAAAAACATCGGCGATTTGCTGGATGCGGCCTTGGAGAGTATTCCCAAGGAAGAGGAGGAGAGCGATCCGGATCTCATCCGGGTCACGATGGTCGGCCGGCCCAATGTCGGCAAATCTTCATTGGTCAATGGACTCCTGGGCAAGGAACGAATGATCGTCAGCGATAGACCCGGTACGACCCGGGATGCGGTGGACATCCCCCTGGCTGCGGATGGCCACCATTATTTGTTGGTGGATACCGCCGGGATCCGGCGCAAATCGAAAGTGGAAGAGTCAGTCGAATACTACAGTGTTTTACGGGCGCTGCGGGCGGTTGAACGTTCGGATGTCGTCATTCTGGTGTTGGATGCCACGGCGGAGGTTGCCGAACAGGATTTGAAGATCGCCGGGATCATCAAGGATGCCGGTAAAGCTTGCCTTATTGCTGTAAATAAATGGGATCTGATTGAAAAGAACGAAGCGACGGCCGCGGAATATGAGGCGAAGATCCGCCGGGAGATCGGGTTTTTGGATTATGCGCCGCTGGTTTTCATCTCGGCCAAAACCGGACAACGGCTGGTAAAGATCTTGCCCCTCGTCAACCAGGTGATGGAGAGTTACACTTTCCGGATCTCCAATAACCGCCTGAACGAAGTGGTCTCGGAAGCGATTGTGATTCACCATCCCCCTTCCAATAAAGGCCGGCCGTTTAAGATCTATTACACCCGGCAATCGGGGGTAAAACCGCCGTCATTCCAGCTGACCGTGAATGATCCGGAAGGCTTTCATTACTCGTATCACCGCTATCTGGAAAACAAGTTCCGGGAGTATTTCGGTTTTGTCGGCACCCCTATCAAGTTTGAGTTGAAAACCAGTAATAAAAACGGCGATTGACGGGAGTGACAACATGCTTTGGATTAAAACGGTCATCGTTTTGGCGGTGGCTTATTTCATCGGCAGTATTACTTCGGGCGATATCGTAGCTCGCATCAAAAAAGTAGACCTGCGGAGTCTAGGCAGCGGCAATATCGGCGCTACTAACACCTTCCGGGTATTGGGCTCTTTCTACGGTGCTGTCGTGCTGGCCGGCGATATTGTAAAGGGGATTCTGGCGGTTTTATTGGGACATTATGTCCTGGGCAGTTTTCACGGCTTTGACATGGCGATTCTAACCGGGGTGTTTGCAGTTATCGGGCATAATTGGCCGGTTCACGCCGGTTTTAAAGGCGGAAAAGGCATTGCGACGTCGGCCGGAGTGATGATTGGGTTGACGCCCGTCAGCATTCTGGCGGCGTTACCGGTCTGGCTGGCGGTTTTCCTGCTTTCCGGCTATGTTTCGCTCGCGTCCATTGTTGCGGCGATTGCCTATCCCGTATCGGTATTTCTTTTTTATCACGATGATCCGTATAAACAGTTCCTGGCCCTGATCATCGCGGTTCTGGCGATTTACCGGCATCATTCGAACATCAAACGTTTATTACGCGGCGAGGAGCACCGAATTCTGTATAAACATCGTGGAGGAGACAAATCATGATCGCTGTCGTAGGAAGCGGCGGCTGGGGCACAGCGTTGGCGTTTCATTGCGCTCAAAAAGGGTACCCGGTAAAAATATGGGCTCACGAGTCTGAAGTGGTCACGGAAATTAACCGCCAACATACCAATGCAACATTTTTGCCGGGAATTACGTTACCCGAGTCCATACAAGCCAGTGGCTCATTGGAAGAGGTTTTAAGCGGCTGCCGTTATGTGATTACTGCGGTTCCCAGTCAATGGTTGCGAAGCGTCGCCAAAAAAATGGCTCCTTTGATCACCCGGAATCATCTGATCATCAGTGCTTCCAAGGGCCTGGAAGTTCAGAGCCTAAAAACATTGGCCACCGTGCTTGAAGAAGAGTTGCCCATGGTCGAGCCGGGTGCGGTCATCGCGCTATCCGGGCCCAATCATGCCGAAGAGGTGGCCCGGAGGATTCCGTCGACTACGGTGGTTGCCACTCCGATCCTGAAATTTGCCGAAGAAGTTCAGGATTTATTGATCTCGCCATTGTTGCGGGTTTATACCAATCCCGACCGTCTCGGCGTGCAACTGGGAGGCGCTTTAAAAAACATCATCGCCTTGGCCGCCGGAATCTCCGATGGATTGGGTTTCGGAGATAACACCAAAGCGGCCCTGATCACCCGGGGGCTTGCCGAAATGGCTCGCCTGGGAGCGGCGATGGGAGCCCAAACCCCGACTTTTTCCGGCCTCTCCGGAATGGGAGATTTATTCGTGACCGCTTCCAGCAAACATAGCCGCAACGCATGGGCTGGACGGGAGCTTGGCAAGGGCCGCTCCCTGGCGGAGATCCTTTCTTCCACCAAAATGGTAGTCGAGGGTGTCACCACGACCCAAGCCGCTTATCGATTAGCCAGAGAAAAACAGGTCGAAATTCCCATTACGAATATCACATATCAAGTTCTTTTTGAAGGCGTTCCCCCGCTGGAAGGGGTCAGCCGATTAATGGAACGGGTTCGCACGCATGAAATGGAAGAAGTAGTAGCGGCGACCTATACCTGGCAATAAACGAATCCAAACCGGAAGGATTGATCGAACTTTTTGGTAGAAGCGGGATATCTCGGTGATGACCCGTATGTAGCGGGTGGAGAATCCTGTCAATACAACACAAAATGAAGCAACGGTTCTATTGGAACCGTTTTTTGTTTGTCTGAAGCAGCATTTAGTTATATTGGGCTAAACCTATCAATATATATATATTGTTTAATGGTCAGGCAGGATTGATGAGAACAAAAGGGGGGATGGCTCAATTCCCGTTTCAATAAATACAAATTCGGTGAAAAGGGGGGAGAATCATGGAGAGGTTTGATATCTTTCAAGATATCGCCGAACGTACCGATGGTGATATTTATATCGGAGTGGTCGGTCCGGTACGTACAGGGAAGTCTACTTTTATCAAGCGATTTATGGAACTGATGGTGATTCCGAATATCAGCAATTATTATGACCAGCAACGCGCCCAGGATGAATTGCCACAAAGCGGCAACGGACGTACGATAATGACGACGGAGCCCAAATTTGTCCCGAGCGAAGCAGTGGAAGTGACGGTTGGGGACAACATCCAGTTTCGGGTGCGTTTGGTCGACTGTGTAGGATATGCAGTGGAAGGCGCATTAGGCTATGAAAATGATTCCGGACCCCGCATGGTCATTACACCTTGGCAAGAGAGTCCGGTCAGCTTCGGCGAAGCGGCCGAAATGGGAACTCGAAAGGTCATCACCGATCATTCGACCATTGGCTTGGTGATAACGACCGATGGCAGCATCACGGAAATTCAGCGGTCCGCTTATATCCCGGCCGAAGAGCGAGTCATCGGAGAATTGAAGGCCCTGGGGAAACCATTTGTAGTCGTTTTAAACTCCATACAGCCGGACAGCGGCGAGACGCTGAAACTAGCCGGAGAAATGCAAGAGAAATATGCAGTGCCGGTAGTTCCGATCAATTGCCAGCAGATGTCCAGCGCGCAGGTTGAAAGAGTTTTGCAGGAACTTCTGTATATGTTCCCGTTGCGGGAACTCCGCGTGGATTTTCCCAAATGGGTTGAAGAACTCGAACCCGCACACTGGCTGCGGACTCGTTTTGAAGGGGCGGTATATAGCGCAATCGCCGGAGTGGATCGCGTCAAAGACATCGACCAGGTTGTCGGTTCATTACGCCAGACCGAGGATGTCAAAGATGTCTTGATGCATCGGGTCGATCTGGGCGAAGGATCGGTCCTGATTGAGATGACCGTCGATCGGCAGCTTTTTTATAAAGTATTGGAAGAAATGTCCGGCTTTACGGTCAGCGGCGATCATCACTTAATGCGAATGATGCGGGAGTTGTCTGTAGCCAAGCGGGAATATGATAAACTTTCCGGGGCGTTGTCACAAGTCCGGCAGACAGGTTATGGCGTTGTCAATCCTTCGCTCGAAGAACTGACTTTGGCCGAACCGGAATTGATCAGACACGGGAGCCGCTTCGGAGTTAAACTCAAGGCCAGTGCACCATCGATCCATATGATCAAAGCCGACATCATGACGGAGGTTACGCCCATTGTCGGAACTGAAAAACAGGGCGAAGAATTTGTTCATTATCTGACCAGCGAGTTCGAGAAGGACCCGTCCCGGATCTGGCAGACCGATTTTTTCGGCAAGACCATGTATGACTTGGTGAAAGAGGGAATCCAGTCCAAACTCGCCAGAATGCCGGATAATGCCCAGGAAAAACTGCAAGAGACTTTAACAAAGATAATTAATGAGGGTAGCGGAGGCTTAATCTGCATTATCCTGTAAAGATGGTCCATAGAGACCATTTTTTTTATTTGATGTAAGAAATCGGAGGATTCAGTCAACATTTTTTGATCCCAAAAGAACTGGCTATAATGTTTTTCCTGATCCTTGACGATAGTATAGTACTGGAGTTTTCAGGCTTTTCTCCAAGCAAACAAGTTGAATAATCGTTTTAGCTGGTACGATTCGGAAAACGCAGGTTATTGTTGAAAAAAAACCTATTTTTTTGTTTTAAAAGCAGGAGATAAGGGAAGAATCTAGAATAAAGGGTATGTTGGTTAACCAAATATCGCCTTGAACTTTAAGTAAAGGCTTTCCACCTTTTTCGGAAGGAGGTGAATTGTTCATGACCAAAACCGAACTCATCGACAAAGTCGCCGAGAAGAGTGGTTTGACAAAGAAGGATTCGGGAAAAGCGATTGATGCAGTGATTAACGCTATGACCCAAGCATTGTCCAAAGGAGAGAAAGTTCAATTAGTCGGCTTTGGTAGCTTTGAAGTCCGTAAGAGAGAGGCTCGTAAAGGCCGTAATCCTCAAACCGGTGCTGAAATTAAAATTGCTGCCAGAAAGGTTCCTGTGTTCAAAGCCGGCAAGGCTTTGAAAGATGCTGTGGGCAAGAAGTAATAAAACAGTAAATAAAGAATGGACCTCATTGGGTCCATTCTTATTTCCGCGCTGTTCTTACCGGAAATCCCGCCGAATACATTATGGCAGGAAAGGTGGGATTAAGAGTGCGGATTTTTTATTTTCGGTCGATTCTTTGGGTGGGTATCGGCATAGCCCTCGTCTTCAGCCTTGGCTACCTGGCCGGCCGGTTTCACAATGAGAATTGGCCGACCATGGGGCTTTTGGCCAAGGAAATGCCGCTGTTTTATGTGAAAAAATCTGCGCCCGAGGTTTGTCTGACGTTTGATATCAGCTGGGGCGAGAAGACGCTGCCGCTGGTATTAAAGGTGCTGAAGCAGAACCAGACTCCGGCGACTTTCTTTGTGTCCGGCCCGTGGGCGGTGCGGCATCCGGAAGCGGTAAGAGCCATTGTCAATGATGGCCATGAAATCGCCAGCCACGGCGATCGCCACATCAACCTGAGTCAGGTCTCCAAAGATGTGGTACATGATAATATCGCCAAGGCCCATCAGGATATCCTGTCGGTAGCGGGCAGAGTGGCGCCTTATTTTCGCCCGCCCAACGGAGATTATGATGATGTGGTGATCGATACTGCCCGCGAACTCGGTTATGAGACCGTCATCTGGTCCGTGGATACGCTGGATTGGAAGAATCCCGGACCGCGCTATATGATCGACCGGGTGTTGGCTCGAACGATTCCCGGAGCCATTATTTTGTGCCATGCCAGTGATTCCAGCCAAGAAATTCATCTGGCGCTTCCCGGAATTATCTCGGGTTTGCGCGCCAAAGGTTTGAAGCTGGTGGCTTTGTCACAGCTGGCGGCGAACGGAGAGTTGATCCGGCGCGATCCGCGGTAAGGAGCGGTCGTCCGCGACGGGGGATTCATACTGGACCGCACGCTCAGCGCGGCGGAAGCATTGGCGGCAGCCGCTCTATCCGGTTGGAGCAATGCAAGCCTGGAGGGTATCATTTGGACCCGGGGATAGCCGGAGGGCGATCGTTTGCCCATCAAGCAGCGCCTTGAATCATTCAAGACGCTGCTTCCGCGAATCACGGCGTTCCTTTTGCGAATCCGGGAATTGCTTTTGTGGATAACGATTGATCGTTTGTGAATCAAGTTGTGCCTTGAGTCATTCAAGGCGTTGCAGCGGTGGATCATGATCCGCCTTTGCTGACTCCGGTAGTTGCTGTTGGGAACGAAGGAACTGTGGCGGTCGCCGCCACCCCTCCCGCGGGAAATCCGGCGGGCCTTCCCCCGGCTCCGGGCGGGAGTTGAACGGAAGGGGACCGTAGCGGATTGATTCCCGGGGGAATTGGCTATCCTATCAGACTGTGGCGCAAAGCTTACGAAGAGTCATGCAAATCTCGCACTTCGAAATGGACAATGGATAAATTTATGTTATAATTGACGTGCTGAAATTTTTTCTGAACCTTTGCGTTAGGTATAGTAGTGTGTGCGGCTGCGGTGGGTTGTTACCGAAAAAGCGGCTTCATTGCTTTTTGAAAGCTGTTTGGAGAATTTCTGGTTAATTATCTGAGGTGAAAAAAGAATGGCAAAAGAATCGTCCCAAAAGCCCGCGAAAGAATATTCCGCCAAGCAATTCATGCGCGATTTTTTGGAAGTCGTTGTGCCGGCAGTGATTCTGTTCCTGGTGATCCACACGTTCTTTTTGGAGTCCCGTTTCGTGCCCTCGCCCTCGATGGTTCCCACCATTGAGGTTCAAGACCGTTTTTTGATGAATAAGACGGCGTATTGGTTTAAGAAACCCCAGCGGTACGAGATCATTATCTTCAAGCCGCCCGCGGAAGCCGGTTCCAAGGATGACTTCGTCAAACGGGTGATCGGGTTGCCGGGGGAAACCCTTCAAGTGCACCGGGGGGTGGTCTACATCAACGGGAAACCGTTGAAGGAACCGTATATTACTCCGGATCGGGCTCCGATTCAGGAATTCGGCCCGGTGATGGTGCCGGAAGACAGTCTGTTTATGATGGGCGACAACCGGAATAACAGTCAAGACAGCCGGTACTGGGGAACCCTACCGCTGAAAAACGTCAAAGGCCAGGCATGGTTCAGATTTTGGCCGGTCAACCGCATGGGAATCATTCGTTAATCTGGAGTATCCATGGCATTATTACAAATTCGCGATCTCGACAAATATTACGGAGCCAATCCGATCTTACGGGATGTGTCCCTGGAGATTCATCCGGGCGAAAAATGGGGTTTGGTCGGCAAGAACGGGTGCGGTAAAACCACGCTGATGCGGATCATCACCGGCCAGGAAGATTACGACCGCGGCTCCATCTTTTGGAGTCAAAACTGCCAAGTCGGTTATTTGCGGCAGGAAGCTGATTTTAGCGAGGTTCTTTCCATCTATGACGAGTTGCGGGGCATCTTCCGCGAACTGGATGAATTGCAAAACCAGCTTAACACGCTGCAGGGCAAAATGTCAGAACCGGGGCTGGCGCCTTCCGCCCTGGAGGCTTTGATCGAGGAACACCACCGGCTGAGCGAGGAATTCGCCCAGCGCGGGGGGTATCAGATCGAGGGCCGGATTCAGGGAGTCTTGCGGGGATTGGGGATTCCCAAAGAACGCTGGAATGACACTGCCGCCAGTTTTAGCGGCGGGGAGCGGACCCGTCTCGGCTTGGCCCGCATCCTGCTGACTGCCAATGATATCCTGCTGCTGGACGAGCCCACCAACTATCTGGACATCGTGGCCATTGAATGGCTGGAAGAGTTCCTGATCAGTTTTCCCGGTGCGGTTTTGCTCATTTCGCATGACCGTTTTTTTCTCGATCGCGTGGTGCAGGGGATCATGGAGATGGAAGATTGCCGGATCACCCGTTATAAGGGCAATTATACCGCGTACCGGCAGAAAAAAGAGGCGGATTACCAAGTCCAACTTAAAGCATATGAACTGCAACAAAAGGAGATCAGCCGCCAGGAAAAGTTGATTCGAGAGTCACGGGCCACCGAAAAAAGCAAACGGAAAGCCCATAATTTAGAAAAACGCCTGCAACATTTGGAACGGATTGATAAACCCCGTACCGACGGGAAGACATTGAAGATGGCCTTCGGCGGCCATGAGCCGAGCGGCAAGAAAGTGCTGGAGATCGAAGGACTTACCAAAAACTTCGCCGAGCGGCAGCTGCTGAAGGCGGTGGATTTCACGGTCTATTCGGGCCAAAAGGTAGGCCTTATCGGACCCAACGGCTCCGGCAAGACAACTTTGCTGCGGATGGTCATGGGACTGGAGGAACCGGACCAGGGCCGGATCCGGCTCGGTTATGAAGTCGATCCCGGCTATTTTTCCCAGTTTACCGCGGAATCGGACCTGGAAGGCACGCCCTTCAGCCAGGTCATGGCGATGGCCGATCTCGACAATACCCAGGCCCGGACGATTCTCGCCCGCTTCCTATTCCAGGGCGACGATGTCTTTAAGGCCGTGACCGACCTGAGCGGCGGCGAACGGCGCCGTTTGGGCTTGATTCGGTTGATCCTTTCCAAGGCCAACTTCTTAATACTGGACGAGCCCACCAACCATTTGGATCTGCAATCCATTGAAGTGCTGGAACAGGCCTTGGCCGACTATCAGGGAACCGTGCTGGTGGTTTCCCATGACCGCTATTTCCTCAATCAAGTGGCGAATCGTTTCTTGCTGATCGATGCGGGGTCCGTCATCCCGTTCGATTCGTATGATGAGTATCTGGCCTGGCACTCCCGGCAAGCCGCCGGCAGCCCGGAAACAGCCAAACCCAGGAGTGAGGCTCAGATCCGGCGGGCTCAAACCAAAGAGGCGCAGCGGGAGCTGAAACGGAAACAACGAACTCTGGAACAGCTTGAAACGGCCATCTTTGAAATGGAAGCCAGGAAAACTACTCTTACTGAAACCCTAAGCGATCCGGCCAACAGTACCGATTATAAAAAGAGTCTGGAATTGAGCACGGAGCTGAATGCGTGTGAAGCGGAATTGGCGCGCTTGTACGAAGCGTGGGAGCAGCTCCAGACCGAGCTGGCCGAGCTGGAAACGGAACCGTAGGGGTTTTGGGGATTTCTCCAATATTTACAGAAAGGATCTTCCAGATCTTACGGCGAATAAACAGTCTTTATGTCGAATATCTAGGATTTTAGCAGGAGGTGTAACCGGTATTGAATACAGAAGAGAATCGCGTCGTTTCTTTTAAAGAAGTGTTACCCTTGCTGCCGCTACGGGGAATGATTGTCTTTCCGTTTATGGTCATCCCATTGGATGTCGGTAGGGATAAATCAATCAGTGCTTTGGAAGAGGCTATGGTCCAGGAACGGTTGATTGTGTTGGCCGCACAGCGCCACGCCAAAATTAACGACCCCGAACCGGACGATATCTATACCATGGGGACGATTGCTGAGGTAAAGCAGTTGTTGAAATTGCCCGATGGTACCATTCGGGTGCTGGTTGAAGGGATCCGGCGCGCCCAGATTGTCAGTTTCGTACAATCCGATCCCCATTATCGGGTGCAACTCGCCGAGGTTGCCGAGGCGGATGAGAAAAATGTCGAAGTGGAAGCCCTCATGCGGTCCACTCTGTATCAGTTCGAACAGTTGATTAAGTTAAGCAAGAAGATCCCGCCGGAAGTGTTGACTTCAGTATCCAATATTGAAGACCCGGGCCGGCTGGCTGATATCATCTCTTCGCATCTGAATTTGAAGATCGAAGAGAAACAGGATATTCTGGAGGCGGTCTCCGCCAAGTCCCGCTTGGAGACGCTCTGCACCTTTCTGGTGAAAGAGATCGATATTCTGGAGATGGAACGCAAGATCCATCTGCGGGTCCGCAAACAGATGGAAAAGACCCAGAAAGAATATTATCTCCGGGAACAGATTAAAGCCATCCAGAAAGAACTGGGTGATGGCGATGAGCGCGCCGCGGAGGTGGAGGAACTCCGGTCACGGCTGGCGGAGCTGAATCTGCCGTCCGAGGCGGAAGAGAAGGCGCTCAAGGAGATTGACCGTTTGTCGAAAATGCCGCCAATGGCCGCAGAGGCCGTGGTAGTCCGGAATTATATCGATTGGATCCTTTCATTGCCTTGGAATACTTTAACCGAAGATAGTCTGGATGTAAAAGGTGCCGAGAAGGTATTGAACGAAGACCATTACGGCCTGGAGAAGGTGAAGGAGAGGATCTTGGAATACCTCGCCGTCTGCCAGTTGACCAATCAACTGAAAGGACCGATCCTTTGCCTGGTGGGACCGCCCGGCGTCGGCAAAACCTCGCTGGCGAAATCGGTGGCCCGGGCCTTGAACCGCAAATTCGTCCGTTTCTCGCTCGGTGGGGTCCGGGACGAAGCGGAGATTCGCGGCCATCGCCGCACCTATGTCGGAGCCTTGCCCGGCAAGATCATTCAGATTATGAAACAGGCCGGGACGAAAAATCCGGTGATTCTGTTGGACGAGATCGACAAGATGAGCGCGGACTTCCGGGGCGATCCCGCTTCGGCTTTGCTCGAAGTGTTGGATCCGGAACAGAATTGCGCCTTCGGCGATCACTATCTCGAAGTCACTTTCGATCTGTCGCAGGTGCTTTTCATCACCACGGCCAATACGTTCCATGGCATTCCCCGGCCGTTGCTGGACCGGATGGAGGTCATTCATATCTCCGGCTATACCGAGGAGGAAAAACTGGAGATCGCCAAACGCCATTTGATTCCGAAGCAGCTCAAAGAGCACGGCCTGACCGAACAGAGCGTTTTGTTCCATGAAAAATTCATCCGGCAGCTGATCGCCGGCTATACCCGGGAATCGGGCGTCCGGAATCTGGAGCGCGAGATCGCCACGGTCTGCCGGAAAACGGCGTTGGAGATTGTGCAGTCTTCACGGAACACGATCCGTCTGAATAAATTGCATCTCCAGAAGTTTTTGGGCATTCCCAAATACCGCCACAGCCTGGCGGAGAATGCCGACCAGGTCGGGGTGGCCACTGGGCTGGCTTGGACTGAGGTCGGCGGGGATATCTTATTAGTCGAGGTTTCGTTGGTCAAAGGGAAGGGCCAGTTAATCCTGACGGGCAAACTGGGCGAGGTGATGCGCGAGTCCGCTCACGCAGCCTACAGTTATATCCGTTCCCGCGTCAAAGAGCTTGGAATACCGGAAGATTTTCATGAACGGTATGATCTGCATATTCATGTTCCGGAAGGAGCCATTCCGAAAGACGGCCCTTCGGCGGGCATCACTATCGCTACCGCTTTGGCATCGGCCCTCACCGAGCAGCCGATCCGGAAAGACGTGGCCATGACCGGCGAGATTACCCTGCGCGGACGGGTACTGCCCATCGGCGGACTGAAAGAGAAGATTTTAGCGGCCCACCGCGGCGGGATCAAGAAGATCCTGGTGCCGAAAGAAAACGAAAAAGATCTGGAGGAGATCCCCGCCAATATCCTGCGCAAAGTGGAACTGGTCCTCGTCGAATCCATGGATGAGGTTTGGCGGGAAGCCCTGATTCCCAAAATCCAGGTGGCCTCGGTTAGTTAAACACCAGACTTTTGCTTCCGGGAGAGGGCGACTTCTCCCGGTTTTTGTTTATTAGATTTCGCGGCAATGGCCGATTCATCCTGAAAGGATTGTTTTACCCATTTTGATTAGAAAAAGGATTTCGGAAAAACTATCCAGAAATTAAATACTGCTCGAATGATTCCGGTAAGAGACGCCGGACGCGCAGCCTTCCGGCTGGTGTAGAAATCGTGAAAGAAGGTTGTTCCGTGCTCGAAAGAACCTTAACCGTCCTGGAGTACCCCAAGATCATCGCCAAACTTGCGGAGTTCGCCTCTTCCACCCGGGGTAAGGAACTCGTGCAAGAGTTGCAGCCGTTGACCTATCTGAGCGAGATCCGCGAGGCGCAACAGATCACTTCGGAGGCGGTCCAGATCCTGCTGGAGACCGACCGGATCCCGTTGGGCGGGATCTTTGATATCCGGAATTCACTCCGTAAGGCGGCACTGGGAGGATCGCTCATTCCCCAGGAACTGCTGGAGATTGCCGCCACTATCCGCGCCTCCCGGTTGATGCGCGAATTTTTGAGTGAGCAAGGGGAGACGCTGACCATCCTACCCGAATGGGGCGGCCGTCTCGCGGCCTTTCCCGGCCTGGAACGGGAGATTGAGCGCTGCATCGCCGATAACGGCGAGGTCAATGATAGCGCCAGTCCGAAACTGCATTCGCTCCGTTCCCAGATCAAGGTTTTTCAGAACCGGGTCCGCGACAAACTGGATTCGATCGTCCGTTCCTCCGAGAACGGCAAATATCTGCAGGATCCGATCGTCACTGTCCGTAACGAGCGCTATGTCATTCCGGTGAAACAGGAATACCGTTCGTTCTTTCCCGGGATCGTCCATGACCAGTCGGCCAGCGGCGCGACGCTCTTCATCGAACCGATGAGCGTAGTCGAGCTGAATAACCAGTTGCGAGTGGTTGAGTCCCAAGAGGTTGAAGAGGTTGAACGGATTTTGACCGAACTTTCGGGCCGGGTGAAGGAGGTCCAGCAACCCTTGACGAATGCGGTGGCGATTCTCGCCCGGCTGGATCTGGCTTTCGCCAAAGGCCGCTACAGCTTGGCGTTGAATGCCAGTGAACCGCAGCTCAATCAGGATGGCATCATTCAACTGTATGACGCCCGCCACCCGATGCTCACCGGTAAAGTGGTTCCGATCACCGCCCTGCTCGGCCAGGACTATGATACGCTGGTAATCACCGGCCCCAATACCGGCGGCAAGACTGTGACGCTGAAGACAGTCGGCCTGCTGACATTGATGGCCCAATCCGGCTTACACATTCCGGCGGCCCCTGGTTCGCAGCTGGCCGTCTTCAATCAGGTGTTCTGCGATATCGGCGACGAGCAGAGCATCGAACAGAGCCTATCCACTTTTTCGTCGCATCTTACCCAGATCGTGAAGATCATTGCGGCGGCGCAAGGCCCGGATTCGCTGGTGCTCTTGGATGAGTTGGGGGCCGGGACCGATCCGACCGAAGGGGCGGCTCTGGCCATGAGTATCCTCAGCCACCTCCACCGTTTGGGGGTCCGGACGGTGGCTACCACGCATTACAGTGAGTTAAAGGTATTCGCTTATAAAACTCCCGGCCTTCGTAACGCCGCGGTGGAGTTCGATATCGCCACGTTACGGCCGACCTATCATCTGACGATCGGTCTGCCCGGCAGCAGCCAGGCCTTTGAGATCGCAGCCAAGTTAGGGCTGCCCATGGGCATCGTCAATGAGGCGCGCGGTTATATTTCAGCCGAGGAAGCCAAAGTAGAACAGATATTACGGCAGATCGAGGCCGACAGCAAACAAGCCCGGGAAGATCGGATCGCCGGCGAGGCGGCGCGCGTTAAAGGGGAAACTTACAAACAGCAATATGAGGCCGAATTGAAAAGGCTGCAGCAGGAGCGGGCGGAACTGTTACGCCAGGCAAAGGCCGAGGCCCGGGAGATCCTGATTGAAGCCCGACGCGACAGCGAGAATCTGTTGCGCCGGTTAAAAGAAGCGCCCCGCGAAGAACTCAGCGGCATTGTCAACGAGGCGCGGCAACGCATCACCAAGGAGCTGGAGCGGCTGGACGAGGTGAAAACCCCGGCCCGGACCGATCGGCAACCCGAGGCTGACGACCTTAAACCCGGCGGCAAAGTGCGGGCCATCTCCTTGAATCAGGTCGGAACGGTGCTGGAGGTCGGCGAGGGGACGGCCCTGGTGCAACTGGGAATCATGAAGGTGAACCTGCCACTCGGCGATATTGAGATCATCGCCGAACCGAAAGTAAAAGTCCAACAGCCCGCAACCAAGCGTAAAAGCGGCGAGACCGGCCTTGATGCCGCCAAAACTATCTCCGCTGAAGTGAACCTGCGCGGGATGACGGTCGACGAGGCATTATACGAGTTGGAGAAGTATCTGGATCAGGCCTTATTGGCCGGCCTGGAACGATTCCGGATTATTCACGGCAAGGGCACCGGCGCTTTACGCATCGGAGTGCAGCAGTTTTTGAAAGGTCATCCGGTGGTCCGCAGTTTCAGTTTTGCCGAGCAGAGCGAAGGCGGTTTGGGTGCCACGGTAGTGGAGTTGAAACGTTAATAAATTTAGCGCGTGAAGTGTCGAAAAACCGGCTGTAGGTAGAAGCCTACAACCGGTTTTTTGTTTTCCCTGCACTCAAAATAGGCATCCACTCCAAACCTCACTGTTGATGTTCGGAGGAGTGGCGGTTTTGACGCACAGGTGCTCAATCTAAATCGAGGTTTAAGCGGATGGAAATAAATTCATCATCGCGGCCGACCTTGATCATACCCAGGCTGAGATCTAAATCTTTATCCCGCGGCGAACTGCGGAAGTAGACTTCCTCCATATTGTCCCGGCGATATTCACGCCGGACCCAGCCACGGTTATTCTCCAAGACTTGGAAGGCGATGTTCCGCGCCCGCAAGGAATGATAAATCGCGTCGCGATAAGCGCCTTTCCAATACAGATCGCGGGCCCAGCGTTGATGAGCCACCGCCTGCGCCAAGCCCATCGGGCGATGGCCGCGCCGCGCCGCAGCTTGAGCGTCGTCGATGACTTGTGCCGTCCGGTGAATCACAAAACGGGCATCGTCTCTCACCCGGCGATCTCCGGGACCGCCCGGGCCTTTATCATATCTGCCGGGTCCATCATAACGATGACCCGGTCCGGGACCGGGACCTCTGCCGGGACCCGCCAAAGCAGTCACTGAAAAAGATCCGATCAAAACCGCAACCATGAAACCAATGTACCATTTTTTCATGATAGTTCCTCCTCTACTGGAATTCAAAGTGGGATTCAAAGAAGCGCTCTTTGTAAAGATAGACGATGGATCGAGCCAAATTGTTCCGGAGAAAGCGAAATTTAACTTGAAATTGAAAAAATTCCTCGCCGCAGCCAAAGAAGCCTCCCAACCGTGAGCCGAATCGTTTATCACCGGAGCGGTTGCCATATTGCGGTGATTTTGTTTTCCGATGAGTCAGACTTTTGGATTTTGCTTATCGGCAATATCGTAGCTGCTGATGGATTTGGAGAAACATTCGAAGATCATAGTTGCCGGGTGCGATTGGTAGCAAAAAAACGGAAAGGGAATGCTCAAGGACGTTGAGATTGAGCGCTCTGGGTAATCGTATTCAAACGGGACCGATTTTCAAACGATTGCTTTTTGACTTTTTATGGTGACGGTCCGAAAAGAAAACGCCGGAATTTGAAGCCTTGACGCTTCGGTTTTCCGGCGTTTTTTATCGGGTTCAATTGGTTATCTCCGGTGGATATTACAATACGAAGTAGGTTGTTCGCCGTCGGTGAAAATTTCAGTGACCACCCAATCACTCGGGCAATACGGGGTCGCCAGCAAGCCGCTCTCAGTACAGATTTTGACAGCCACCTGTTTTTTCTTGGCAAACGGCCAATTGGCGGAGCGTTGCTGCTGGAAACCGTTATTGTCAACCGGCGGCGTGCCGGAGCCGTCGCCAGCCGGATTGTTATTATCCAGCGGCGGTTGGCCGTCGGAATGCAGATGACAGGGAACCGTAGGCTGAGTCCCATCCAGATAACTTTCATAGAGAGTTTCCGGACAATTGGACGTGGCCAGTTCCCCACTTTGAGCGCAGATCTCGACACCGGAGACGATGCCCGCGGGAGGAATGAAATCCGATGGCGGAGTCTCGGACAAGGCTTTGCGCATGAAGATACCCCAGATCTGGGCGGCTTTACCGCTACCGATGACGTTGCCGTTGATCCGTACCGGTATTTTTTGCGAATCGTTGCCGATCCAGACCGAAGCCAGCAAATCCGGTGTAAATCCGACAAACCAGGCGTTGGTGTAGTCGCTGGTAGTCCCGGTCTTGCCCGCCGCCGGGCGATCGATCAGCGCGGCCCGGCCGGTTCCCCGCATAATAACCCCGCGCATCATGTCGGTTACCAGAAATGCCGTATCCTCCGGAATGGCGATCTTTTTATGCGGCCGGTCCTGATAGAGAATGTTGTCATTGGCGTCGCGTACTTCCAGAATCGCGATGGGTTGTACATAAATTCCCTGGTTGGCCAGTGGCGAATAAGAAGCGGTCAATTCCAGCGGAGTAACTCCCCGGGTCAAACCGCCCAGGGCCAGTGAAGAAAGGTTCATGTCATTGGGTTCGCCGTTAATGACCAAATTTTTCAAGCCCATGTCCTGAGCGTATTTAATCACGGTGCTGGGCCCGAGGTTCTCCACCAATTTGATGGCCACCATATTCACCGATTCTTCCAGCGCATGCCGCAACGTGATGTCGCCGCGAAAGATATTGTCATAATTGTGCGGCGCCCAGACTCCTCCAGAAGTCGGATAACTCAACGGCTCATCCCGCACGATCGAACTCGGCGTATATTTCCGGCTGTCGATGGCCGCGACATAGGTGAAGGGCTTGATCGCCGAACCCGGCTGCCGGTGCGCATAGACCGCGCGGTTCAACTGGGTGTTGCCAAAGTCGCGGCCGCCTACCATCGCTTTAATGTAGCCGTTATGCGGATCGATGGCCACCAAGGCCATTTGCGGCTGGAGGACGCCGTGGGCATCGGGTTTCCCGCCATTCAGCGCGGCGACGGCCTCATCGGCGGCTTGTTGGGCCAGCGGATCTAGCGTGGTGTAGATCTTGTAGCCGCCCGTAAATAAAGCCTGCTCGTCGACGACGCCTTTCAGATTCTGCACCACATAATCGATGAAATAAGCGGCGCGGCGTTTGGCGGCCGAGAGCGGGATCACGTCCAATGGACGGCGGTTGGCGGCGTCAAAGTCGCTCTGTGAAATGGAGCCGTACTTTAACATCTGGCCGAGCACCACCGCCCGGCGCTCCATGGCGGCCTCGGGATGCAAATACGGCGAGAAACCGCTGGGATTTTTGGGCAATCCGGCCAGCATGGCAGCTTGGTGCAACCGGAGCTCGGAGACGCTTTTTCCAAAGTACAACCGGGAAGCGGCCTCAACGCCGTAGGTATTGTGGCCGAAATAGATTTGGTTGAGGTAGCGTTCCAAGATCTCGTCCTTGGTATAACTCCGTTCAATATTCATGGCCAGGAAGACCTCCTGAACCTTGCGGGAGAGCGCCTTTTTCTGGGTTAAAAGGACATTCCTGGCTAATTGCTGAGTGATAGTGCTGGCTCCCTCGATATAGCCGCCCCCTTTCAGGTCGACCCAGAGGGCGCGGGCTATCGCGCGGAGATCGATTCCCGAATGTTCATAGAAACGATTGTCTTCGACGTCGACGATGGCCTGCTTCATCACGTCGGGAATCCTGCTGAGTGGAACCTCAAGGCGATTTTCTACATATATCCGGGTGAATTCCTTCTTATTAACATCGTAAAAAATGGTTGCCTGCTTGGGAGGAGGCAGATTCAAAAGATTGCTGTTAGTACTGATCATGAGCACCAGCAGCAGACCCAGCAAAATACCGGCCAAGGCAGTAAAACCAATGACCATTGTCTTTTTGGTATCAAGGCGCTTGGCTTGCGAGCGGGGCGGGGACTTTTTCTTGGAGACCGGCATTGAGCACCTCCATGGGGCGTTTGCGTGTCGCGAAAAGCTGATTCCGGTTCGTTCAAATCGTTCTCGCCACATCTTGCGACATCGCTTCTATAAACAAAATTATACCACAAGCCTCTTTCTCCCGTGAAAGTTTTTCGCTGGGGACAGGCGGAACGCATATTATAACTTTACGGATTCAAACATAAAGTTTGTTGAGGCGGTGCGTATGAAGTTCAATATAAAAAAACGAATCGTATGGTTTCAGGTTCCCCCTTACAAAAAAAGATGGCTGGCTTCATTAACGGCGTTGGGCTTTTTGGTTTTGACCTCCATTATCAGTTTTTATATCGTTGATTTCCGGATTCGCCCGACCTTGGTGCAACTGGTCCGGGTCGCGGCTCACAAGACCGCGATCCAAGCGATTAATGATTCGATCCGGGCGAATATTTCCCCGGATATCGAATACCAGAGCCTGATCCGAATGCAGCTGGACTCCGAAGGGCGGGTAACCTTTTTCCAGCCGAATACCGGGGCGATTAACCGGATCGCTTCTGAAGCCACCCTTGCGGTTCAGAAACGATTAACCGGTTTACCGCGTCAGGAAGTCAAAATTCCCCTTTGGCAGGTCTTTGGGTCCAAGATTTTGGCTGGTTATGGGCCGGAGTTACCGGTGCGGATCACCCCGGTAGGACTGGTGGACAGTACGATCAATGACCGATTCGATGCCGCCGGCATTAATCAGACCCGGCACCGGATCTTCATCCGAATCACCGCGATAATTCGGGTCATCGTGCCGCTGGTCCATGAAGAAGTGGCGGTAACATCGGATATTCCGCTGACCGAGGCGGTTATTGTGGGAGCTGTCCCGGGCGTTTACGTCCATGGCGGATCCGGCGTGATCGTGCCGGGAAACCCGAATCCGCCTGGAAAATAATTTGACAAATTACAGGAAAAGCTCGCGGAAAGGGGAATATTATCAAGGATCGGCACCTTTCGACATCATTCCGAGCCGCGCCATATGGAAAAAGATTCACAGGCAAATCAAGGAATGAAATACTATGACTACGATTGGGGATCCATCATGAGACTTGTTCAGCCGTTACCGGAGTATTTTCAATTGGCGCGCCAATTGTATCAGACCGGACCCGCACATGATTTTTCCCATATTGAACGGGTATTTCGATTGGCGCTGAAAATTGGCGCCGCTGAAAATGCAAATCTACAGATCCTGGGTTTGGCTGCTTTGTTTCATGATTTAGCCCGTGATGAGGAGGCCGCGAGCCAAGGAATGATCTGTCATGCCGCGGCCAGCGCGGAGCGAACCCGCCGGATTTTACTCAGCCGCGGCATGAACCCGGCGGTGGTGGAAGCGGTTTGTGATTGTATCGCCACCCATCGTTACCGGGATGAACATAAACCGGAAACGCTCGAAGCGAAGTGCCTTTTTGATGCCGACAAACTAGACTCGCTGGGTGCGGTGGGAGTCGCCCGCGCCTATCTGTGGCTCGGCGAACGGGGTGGCACGGTTTATGTTCCGCGCCAAGTTTGGGAACGAACCGATTTTCGGAGTAACCGCCCGGAAGACGATTCACTGCAAAGAGAATGGTTCATCAAACTTCAATACCTGAAAGATAACTTGTATACGGAAACCGCCCGGGCCTTGGCGGAAAAACGCCATCGCACCATGGAAGCTTTTTTGGAGATCCTCGCCCGCGAAGTGGTCGGAGAAGAGTGACGCCGGCCGGGACGGACTATCCGCCCATATTGGACCGTTCCCATGGACTTTTGAATTGGCTGGAGGAGTAAGACGATGTTCGATTGGGATTCGATTCGGACCGAAACGATCCGACTGTTACAAGACCTGATTCGTATCAATACCACCAATCCGCCGGGTAACGAGATTCAAATTGCCCTGTATATTCAGGAGTTCTTGCAGCGGGAAGGGATTGGATGCACCATCCATGAAGCCGCCCCGGGACGGGCCAATCTGGTGGCGCGCCTGCCCGGCATCGGCAATGGCAAACCCCTCATTGTACTCAGCCATTTGGATGTTGTACCCGCAAACTCCGGCCAATGGCGGTTTGATCCTTTTGAAGGCGCGGTGGCGGAGGATTATCTTTGGGGCCGGGGCGCTTTGGATATGAAAGGCATGCTGGCGATGGAGCTGATGGCCTTGGTCCTGCTCAAGCGCTCGGGAATGATGCCGCCGCGGGAAATTATGCTGGTGGCTGTCGCCGATGAAGAAGCCGGAGGCAACCTGGGCATGGGTTGGCTTATCGAACAGGATATTCCGGGGTTGAAAGAAGCGGAGTACGTTATCAACGAGGGCGGATTCGGCGGCATTCGGGAGGGAATTCCGCTATTCTCTTGCCAGTGCGGGGAGAAAGGAGTATTGTGGGTCAAACTCACGGTGCCCGGCACACCCGGACATGCCTCCATGCCGGCGCGGGACAATGCCATCATCAAGATGGTCCAAATCATCCAGCGGATTATGCGTTTGAAACGGCCGATGATTCTTTGTGAAACCAGCCGGGCGTATTTGAAGGAATTAGCCTACTTAAAGGGCCTGAATCTTGAGTCCCAAATTGCGCTCGATTACAGTCTCCAACTGTTTGCCACCCGCCATCTCAAGGATGAACGCTCCATTCAAGCGATGCTCTACCATACGATTTCACCCACCATTTTACAGGCTGGCTTGAAAGCCAATGTCTTGCCCGAGGCTTGTGAGCTGACTTTAGACTGCCGGTTGTTGCCCGGCGAAACGCCGGGTCATTTCTTGGCGGAGATTCAAAAATCCGTCAATGATTCGGCGGTTCAGTACGAAATACTTCAGGCCGCCGATCCGACGGAATCTTCCTCCGACACTCAGTTGTTCAAGACCATGGGCCGGATCCTGCAACAAGAAGTGCCACAGGCGGTTTTGGTGCCGTTTCTTTCGCCTATCGCGACCGATTCCCGGTTTTTTCGCTACCGTTCCATTACAGCTTACGGCTTGATGCCGGTCATTATCTCCGAGGCTGAACTCCAACGGCTGCACGGCATCGACGAACGGCTTTCGCTTCCCAATTTAGAACGGGGAACGCGCATCATGTATGAGATCTTGCGGCAGCTTGAATAGGCGCCAAAATTTTATATTTGCTATATAAAATCACATTACCCGGATCTTGAATCCGGGTTTCTTTATATGATGATGAACTTTGCGGAGAAAGACCATTTTTCAAAATGTAAAATAACGCGCTAGAGAATACGGTATACAAGAAGCATCGAAAATACAGGGTTTTTGGCGAAAAAATGCAGGAATAAGGGCGAATTGGTCGAATTCCCGAATAAAATATGGGTGATTGAAAGTTGTAAGGAGCGGATAATCGTGAAATTGTCTGAACGGGCACACGGCATCAATCCTTCGCCGACGCTGGCGATTGATGCCAAGGCCAAGCAGATGCTCAAGGATGGAATGGATGTCATTGGTTTCGGAGCCGGCGAACCGGACTTCGATACCCCGGAAGTTATCAAAGACGAAGCGATCGCCGCGCTGAAAAAAGGCGAGACGAAATATACCCCGGCATCCGGTACTGTCCAACTGAAAGAAGCAGTCTGTCTGAAGATGGAACGGGATCATGGTTTGAAATACGCCCCGAATCAGGTGGTGATCTGCTGTGGCGCGAAACATGCGCTGTATAATCTGTTTCAAGTGATCTGTGACCCGGGCGATGAGGTGGTCATTCCCGGACCCTATTGGGTCAGCTATTCGGAGCAGGTATTGCTGGCAGGCGCTAAACCGGTTATCGTTCCCACCTGCGAAGCGGCCGGATTCAAAATGACTGCCGCCCAATTCCGCGAGGCGATTACTCCCCGGACGGTGGCGCTCATCCTCAACAGCCCTTCCAACCCGACGGGAACCGTTTATAGCCGGGAGGAGCTGGAAGCCATCGCCGCGATTGCGGTTGAAAAGCAGATTACGGTGGTATCCGATGAGATTTACGAGAAATTGCTTTATGAAGGGGAACATGTCAGCATCGCCAGTCTTGGGCAAGCGATTAAGGACTTGACGATCATCATCAACGGCGTGGCCAAGACCTATGCCATGACCGGCTGGCGGATCGGGTACGCCGTGGGAGACGCCAAGATCATCAAAGCCATCGGCGATCTCCAAAGTCACAGTACCTCCAATCCGACCAGTTTTTGTCAAAGCGCCAGCGCTTACGCCATTGCCCATCCGCCGACGGCGGAGATTGAGAAGATGGTGGGCGAGTTCCACAGCCGCCGCGACTACATGGTGGAGAAGGTCAACCAGATTCCCGGACTGAGCTGCCGCAAACCGGAAGGCGCATTTTATGTTTTCGTGAATATGAGCGGACTGATTGGCAAACGGTTTGACGGCGTCCCCATCACGGACGGAGATAAACTGGCTGACCTTTTGCTGCAGCGTTCCAATGTCGCGGTAGTCCCCGGTTCGGGATTCGGCGCGCCTGAGTATTTCCGGCTGTCCTATGCGACTTCCCGGGCGAAAATCGAAAAAGGCCTGGAACGGATCGCGCAATTTGTGGCCAGGTGTTCGTAACCTGAATCGTCTATTCCGCAACAAGCCGGCGAAGAGCCGGTTTTTTTCATGGTAAAGTCCGTTTTTAAAAGCCATGTGATAAAGTCGTCCATTCGGAAATCATCCTTTCAGCGGACTAAAAAACGACCTTATCCCTTGCTTTTCTGAGCTTTTGTGTTCACCCTGGCCTTCGGACAGGGTTTATCACAACGCTTTTAAAAGAACATAGAAGGAATCGGGAAGAAAAAAAACGAATAGAAATAACCGGAAAGATGCAGAAGAGGGTTCTTTTCGCCAAAAATTCATCGACGATAAGGGGGATAATGGTGCTTTATCCTTTGAAATTTCAGCCCGTGTATAAAGATTATTTATGGGGCGGCCGCAACCTGGAGCGTCTCGGCAGAAAACTTCCGGACGGGATCGTCGCTGAGAGCTGGGAAGTCTCAGCCCATCCCGACGGGGTCAGCCTGATTACTAACGGCGAATATGCCGGTTCGACCCTACCCGATTATTTGCGCCGTTTTGGCCGGGCGGCGATTGGCTCCGCCTTGCCGGAAGCGCATGCGCAACAGTTCCCGTTGCTCATCAAGCTCATCGATGCCAACCAAAAACTCTCGGTTCAGGTCCACCCCGATGACCTCTATGCCCAGTCTCATGAGGGCGGGTACGGCAAGAACGAGATGTGGTATATTATCTCCGCCGAACCCGGCTCCCAGATCATTTATGATGTGAGACCCGGGGTCAGCCGGGATTCGCTCGCCCAAGCCGTCCGGGAGAACCGCATCGCCGATTGTCTGCAAACCGTTCCGGTGAGCGCCGGCGACGCGTTCAATATCCCGGCGGGAAAAGTCCATGGTCTCGGGGCGGGGATCGTTCTCGCCGAAATCCAGCAGAGTTCCAATTTGACCTACCGTCTTTACGACTACGATCGGACGGACGCGGCGGGCCACAAACGGCCGCTGCATATCGACAAGGGGCTCGATGTCATCGATTTTGCGGCAGCCGGCCGGGATCCCAAGATCAAAGGGCAACGTTTTTCCCTGGGCCAAGCCGGAGTGAAAGAGCTTTTGGTCGCCAACCGCTATTTCGGAGTCGAGCTGTACGACCTGGATGGAGAGCTGGGAGAGACCACGGCCGGGGAACGCTTCTTCATCTATACCTTTATCTCGGGTACGGGCGAGATCCGTTACGCCGGCGGCGTTTTGCCGATCGCGCCCGCCGAATCGGTGTTCATCTCGGCGGGGTTGGGCGATTTTATCATCGCCGGACAGCTTAAATATCTCAAATCTTATGTGCCCAATCAGCTTTGATGGGGTAAGCACAGTAAGAAAAAGGCCGGATAAATCTTCCGGTCTTTTTCTTATGGATTCGTATAGTGGAGCTCCCCAAAAACGATCCGTTCCCGTTTCCAAGTGTAAGTCAGATAC
Source organism: Hydrogenispora ethanolica (assembly GCF_004340685.1). Lineage (NCBI taxonomy): Bacteria > Bacillati > Bacillota > Hydrogenispora > Hydrogenispora ethanolica. The sequence continues at coordinate 59,875 of NZ_SLUN01000019.1, forward strand.
ACTCTATCTGCCGCCGCGATGATGGCGGGATAAGAATATTCGCCTTCACCGGCCTCCAGGACCAAGTCGTTACCCCAGGTGCGGCCGTTATCGGATGAGGTGGCCAAAACCAGCGGGGTACGCGGCCCCCAATTGAGGCCGACCGGGTTAAAAATAAGCGCCAAGACGCCATCCTGCAATTTGACCAGATCAATCCCACTGTTATTGTTGGGGAGTCCGGTAGGGTAAGCCTCGGACCAGGTCCGTCCGAAATCAGCCGAATCGCTCCGGTAGATCCGGCCTTCGGTACTCCGCAACAGCATATGGACCCGGCCCGGCTCCGACTCCCAAAGAGTCGGTTGGATGACGCCCCGGCCCCGGAAGGATTGTTCCGAGACGGGGATATCGCTGCGAATCTCCATATCGGCGCCCTCATGAAGGCTCGCGATGCGGATTTCGTTGCTCTTCCGCCAGGTTTCTCCTTGGTCGATCGACCGGTCGGCGAACGCTTTCCAGATCCCGTCTTCAGTAGAGGCCGGCGCCAGCCAGCTGCCATCGGAGAGCACGATCAACTTATTCCGCACCGGGCCGCGTCCGCCCCGGTCACCGGGGACTAGTTCCACTGGTTCTGTCCAGGTCAGACCGTTATCCTGCGATATTTTCAAGCGGGTAGACCATTCCTTCAGTAGCCGCCCGACCTTATAAAAGAGCCACACCGTGCCGTCGGGCCGGGTGAAGAGCACCGGGTTCCAATGAGGCAGCCCTGCTTCGGCGGCCACTTGGACCGGCGGGGTCCATTGCCCGCCGCTCCGCCGCGCCGACCAGATCGCCACATCATCGGCGCCTTCCCGGCTTCCGCCGAACCATGCCGCCAAAACATCTCCGCCCGGGAGTAAGGTAAGATGGGAGGCGTGGCAACATTCGAAAGGCATTTTTCCTGTAAAGACAAATTCCCGGGTTACTGTTTTCAACATGGAAAAAATCCCTCCGGTTAAACAATCGCGTTTTTCTACATTCCCGTTTTTCCTTATCGGCTTTTGTAAGAACAAAATGGTTGGACCATCTGCAACCGAACAGGGATGACAGGCGGGGAAGCTTCCCCGTGGTTCCGTCTTGCTTCCCCACGGCTCCGGGAAACTTCCTCAAGCTTCCGTCCTCGATCCCGAAACCTTGGGGCAGGTTCCGGAAGGCTCCGGGAAGCTTCCCCAGGCTTTGAGGAAGTAGGGATGATTCTTGGGGAAGAAAGGATCAGAAGATCCGTTGAAAGGATCAGTAGATCCCTAACAAGGATGAAAACCATACCTAACAAGGAAGGAGGCATCCCTTACAAGGATGAAGGAATCCTTTGAAAGGATCATGGCATCCCTAACAAGGATGGCTTTTATCCTAACAAGGATGAAGAACATCCTTGTTGGACCGAGGATCATCCCTGACATGACCGCGCCGATCCGGGACGGACGAAAGGAAGTCCATGTCGGAATCGGAGCGGCGGCTCTTTGCCCGGGAGTTGGAACGAATGATCCATCGTACCGGTATGAAAGCCATGGCATAAGTCCATCAAAATCGCAAGGCTCACGCAGTCGACTCGCGATTACCCCTTGATACCGGAAGAGACGATGCCTTGCACGAAGAAACGTTGCAAAATCAGGAATACGATAAGCGTCGGCAATACCGCCATGCAGGCGGCCGAGAGCGAAATGCCGTACTGAGGGGCGGATCCGCTGACTCCGCCCGCGGCGCCCATAAATTGGGCCACGCCGACCGGCAAAGGTTTCAAATGGTCGGAACGGATGGCGATCAACGGCCAGAGGAAGCTGTTCCAACTGGAGATAAAGGTAATGATCGCCACCGATGAAAGCGCCGGCTTGGAGAGCGGGATCATCACCCGGTAGAAGATGGTGAAATCATTGCAACCGTCGATCATCGCCGCTTCCTGCAGTTCGTTGGGGATGCTCCGGAAGAAACAGGTCAACAGGAACACTCCGGTGACATTGGCGCAGACCGGCAGGATCAGGGCGGTATACGAGTTCAACATTCCAAGCGTGGAAAAGAGCATGTACAGCGGGACGACATAGGCCTGGATCGGAACCAGCAGCATGGAGACGATCAGGCCGAACAGAATTTTTTTGCCCCGGAACTCAAGGCGCCCGAAAGCATAGGCGGCCATGGAATCCAGGACCAGCACCAGGACGGTGGAGACGATCGCCAAAAAGACGCTGTTCCAAACCCATTGCATGAACGGGAACTTCTGCAAGACCAAAGTGAAATTCTCCAAAGTCGGGGTCTGGGGTATCCATTGCGGCGGATAACTGACGATCTGGCCTTCCGGCTTGAGCGCGGAAATAATGGTCCAGGCCATGGGAAAAAGAAAGATCAGCGCCACCAAACCCATCAGCAGATAGGGTAGAATGTTTATCCGTTTCGTCTTCATTGCTTCACCTAGCTCTCAGCTTTAATGACTTTCGACTGGAAGAGGACCAGCCCGGTTAAGATCAACAAGATCACAAAACCGATGGAGGAGCCGTAGCCCAGCGTAAAGTTTTGAAAGGCTTGACCGTACATGTACTGGACCAGGGTCAGGGTGGCGGTTCCTGGACCGCCGCTGGTCATCACATAAATCTGATCGAAGATTTGCACCGTGTTGATCAATGTCAGGGTTACGATCATCGAGGTGACCGGCGCCAGCATCGGTACGGTCAGTTTGATAAACATTTGAAAACCGTTGGCGCCGTCGATCCGGGCCGCCTCATAAAGACCGTTGTCGATGCCCTGGAGTCCCGCCAGATAGAGAATCATGTTGTAACCCACCAGCGACCAGACGGTGACGATGGATACCGCGAACAACGCCCAGTTCTCGCTGGTCAACCACTCAATCGGTCGAAGGCCGATGAAGCGCAGGTAATAATTGATGATGCCAAAGTTATTATCATACAGCCAGTTCCAGATGATCCCGATCACCGCCGGCATAATCACATAGGGGGAGAAGACGATGGTGCGCACCAGATTCTTCCCCTTCATTCCTTGGTTCAGCAATACCGCGAACAACAGGCTGAAAAGGACCAGCGGCGGGGCGGTCAACAATAGGAACAGGAACGTATTCTTCAAAGCAATGTGAAAATTTTGGTCTTGGAACAAATACCAAAAATTCTTGAAACCGATGAATTGGGGATTGCCGATAATATCCCACTTGGTGAAACTGACCAGAATTCCGGCGATGCTCGGGCCGAGCCGGAACATGATAAAGACGATCAAATACGGTAATAGAAAGAACAAAGCGACCTTCTCCTGCTTGCGCATCCGATAAACCTGCCTTCCCTCGACGGATTGCTGTTTTGCAAAGAAAAGGGGTATAGAATCGGGCCTATACCCCTAACGATTCAGAAAATCAGGGCGCGGATAGGATGGAGTCCATCTCCTTTTTCATTTGAGCGACGATATCCAGGGGTTTCTTGTTATTGAACAGCGTATCCTGCGCCGCGGTCAGGATCGGGCTCGGCGCAACCGATGAAAATACTTGGGCGGCCTTGGGCAGCGGAGGCAGGAAATGCGCATAACTCATCATGTTGATAAAGGCTTCCCGTCCCGGAAGTTTTTTCGTTTCCGCGATGGTGGACATCTTGGACGGGATGTTGCCGGATTTGGCCCATTCCGCCGAGTTGTCCGAGAGCCATTTGACGAATTGAACGGCGGCCGCTTTCCGGCTGGCATCGGCTTTCTTATTTACCGGGAAGGTGAGAATATGGGCTGCGGCCCACACCGCTTTTTTCTGGAAGATTTGCGGATAGGGGGCCACGCCGAATTTGAGATTGGACTTCTCCAGCACCGGCAACTGCCAGGGGCCATCGATCAACATCGCCACTTTTCCCGCCCGGAAATCATCGAACGGAGCCTTTTCACCTTTGGGGACGATGTTGTACTTAAAGACGAGATCCTGCAGGAATCCCCAGGCTTTGGCGGCTTTGTTATTGTTAAACGAGGTCCGGGTGGTCTTTTCATTAAATGTTTTCTCATTTTGTTGATACATCAAGGCGAACCATTGATAGAACGCGTGGTGGTTCATATTCATCCCCAAACCGTACTGGATGACATTGTTGGGGTCGAAACCCGCTTCCCCGGCGTTCTTGCCGTTCTTGTCGATGGTGAGTTTTTGACCGGCTTTGATGAATTCCTCCAGGTTTTGGGGAGCGGAGGCTACGCCGGCTTTATCCAGCAATTCTTTATTGTAATAGAGCGCGTGAGTATGGAAATCCAGGGGTACCGCATATTGCACCTTACTGTAGAACGATCCCTGCCAGATGTTGGGCGTATAATCAGCCTTTTTCACTTTCACGCTTTTAACCTGTTTGGCATCGAGCACGCCCATGCTCGCGAACTGGCCGAGTTCAAAGGGGTGCATTGCCAGGACATCCGGAGGATTGCCGCCCTTTGCTTCGATGATGAACTTGGAGAAGAGCGGAGTCCATTGAAGCGTCATCAGGTTTACGGTGATCCCAGGGTGTTCTTTGTTGAATTTCTCCACCAGCCCCCGCATCACATCGCCATCCGGTCCGGTCCAACCGCCCCAGAAGTCGATCTGTACCGGGCTTGCGGCATGGACTCCAACCGGTTGAAAGCCGAATGCCGATACTGCCATGACCACCAGCAACCCCAGTACGAATAGCCTTTTCATTTTCATTCAAACTCCTCCTTTTTTGATCTGTATCAAACAGCTTGCGCCAGTCCGGACGTAAGCTGTTTTACAAATGGATTGATTGTTTGTTACGCATTGTTTAAAATTCGGCCGGAAAAAGAAATGTCCTGTTAGATTCCGTAATTTTCGGAGTAAATTGCAACCATTTGCGCAATGTCGCGCCGTACGGCGTCGGTGATCGGGATGTAAGGCTCAGTGACTTTTTCGCCGCATAACGAAAGTTGGGATAGGGCCGCTTTCCGCCAGACAATGGCGGACATCCAGGAGTTGCTGTAAAGATTCATTTTGTTCATGGCATTGATCTGATCGGCGATACTCCGTGCTTTGGAGAGTTCGCCGTCACGGATGGCTTCATAGAGAGCGACAAAGAGGCGCGGGAAAACATTCCCCAGCGAGGGGACGATACCATGGGCGCCGGCGGCCAGGCCTTCATAGCCTATCGATTCATCGCCAACGAAGATGCGGAAGGCCGGATTGTCGTGATAACGGGAGATGATCTGCTGTAAATAATCGCGATTCCCGCTGCTGTCTTTGATACCGACGATCTTGGAACCGCTGCCGGAGAGGATCTGCTCCAGCGCGGCGAGACTGATATTGGTGCCGCAAGTCACCGGAATATTGTAGAGTAGGATAGGCAGGGAGGAACGCTCCGCGACTTCGGAGTAGAACGCGACGATCTCGGCGTCGTCATGAACCGGATAATAATAGGGAGGGGAGACCACCACGGCATCGGCCCCCAGGCTCTCGGCGATTTTGAGATTTTCGATTACCCGATGGAGTCCGGTGTCGCTGATGCCGACCAAAACCGGGACCCGCTGTTGCGTTTCGGCGATGGTGACTTCCATGATCGTACGTCGCTCGGCATCACTTAAGCGCGCAAACTCCCCTGAAGTACCCAGCGGAAAAATGCCATGCACACCACCCTTGATTATATAATTGATCACTCGCCGCAGAGCCGGGACATCGACAGTTTCGTCGTTATGTAACGGGGTGACCAAAGGGACGATGACTCCATGCAATTCTTGGCTGTCCATTGGAAAAGCTCCTTTCCTATTATATGTTCATCATTAATGAACATCATTCACAATTCATGACAAAAAAAGAATCATTTCATTGTATTCAGCGTTGGATTAAACCTCTCATTTCCCGGGTTGCCCGTAACAACATGGCCGCATACTCTTCGATCTTAGGCTCGGTAAAACGTAACGAGGGGCCGGAGATGCTTACCGAAGCGACAGTGGTCCCTTTATAGTTTTGAATCGGCACGGCGATACATTTGATTCCGTACTCATGCTCCATGTTATCGATGGCATAACCCCTGGCCCGGATCAGGTTCATCTCTTGTAAAAAGGCCACCGGATCGGTGATCGTATAGGGCGTGAATGGCTCCAGGCCTTTGGCGATGATTTTTTGAAGCTCGTTCTCCGGCAGATTGGCCAAGATTGCCTTGCCGACGCCGGTGCAATAGAGCGGCGCTTTCAGGCCGATGACGGATCGCCCGGGCGTAACGCCGATGGGATAGATGGCATCGATATAGATGACTTCGTCCTCGGAGAGTTTGGCTAAATAAACTGTCTCGCGACTGGCATCACAGAATTCTTCCAGATATGGCCGGATAATCCGGCGCAAATCATGGGTGGCGTAAAGATTGTTGCTTAATTGCAGCACTTTCATACCCAAATGATACTTATTCGTCTCCGGATTTTTCTCCAAAAAGCCCGCTTGTTCAAACGTGGTCACAATATTGTGAACCGTGCTCTTTAACAGGCCGGACAGTTCGCTGAGTTCGCTGATGCCGCGTTCCGGAGCGTCATTGGTAAAATAGTCCAATAATTTGATGGCTTTAAATAAGGATTTCACCTTTGGTTCAGAAATGGGAATCGCTCCTGTTCATTATTGATGAAAACGATTCATCATTATTAATTATAAATCGTACCTGAAAGTTTTGTCAAAATAAATTTAGACCCTTTTAAAATTATTTTAAAACAGCTCGAACTCATTCCTGTCACAAATCATTTTATGAAATTGTGCTTGAAATCCAGTCATCTCAAAAGAACTCGCGATCTTGCAATGAAAATTTGATCGACCCGGCAGGAATTTTTTTAAAGATCACAAATATCTATATTTAGAAAACGTTTTATATTTTTATCCTTGAATATCATGTCTGTTTTTTGAGCTGTTTCCGTGTGCTTTTCTTGACGAATAGGTTTTTCGATTGGAGAATGGTTGAAACGTTTTCGATTTGTCGCAAAATTACGCCGGCTACAAATGAGTCTGCGCCCGATTGATAAGAGTGGGCATTTTCAAGGTTGCTTTGTTCCATAAATGTTTTCAGTAAATTTTGAAAGGGAAACTGATGGCGACAATTAAGGATGTAGCTGCCGAGGCCGGGGTTTCCATTGCAACGGTCTCAAAGATCTTGAATGATAATCAATACAGTTCGGGTAAGACCCGGGCTAAAGTGATGGCAGCCATTAAGAAGCTCGGTTATCAACCCAATCACATTGCCCGCAGCATGGTTCGGGGCAAGACGAAGCTGATCGCATTGGTGGTTCCGGATATCCGTAACGATTTCTTTACCCAAGTTGCACGGGGCGTCGAGGATATCGCCAATAAATACGATTACCGTGTTATTTTATGTAATACCGATGAGGATCCGGGAAAACAATCCAAGTATTTGGAGATGCTCCGTGGGGGCATCGTCGATGGCTTTATCATTGCGCCGGCCGATGATGATGATGCTCTGATCAAAAAGGTAGAACCCGGACGGTTGCCATTTGTCTTCATCGACCGGGTGTGTTCCGGAGTTCAGGCGGATGCGGTAGTGGTCGATAATCGTGACGGTTCTTATCGGGCGGTTCAGCATCTCTTGGATAACGGTTATCGGCGGATCGGCTTCATCGCCGGAAAACGTGATATTTTCACCGGCCGCGAACGTTGGCGCGGTTATCAGCAAGCGCTCGGCGATTATGAAATAGCGCTTGTCGATCAGTTGATCAAGGACGGACGTTTTACGATCGAAGGCGGGTATCTGGCGATGAAAGCGTTACTGGCTTTGGAGCAAAGACCGGAGGCGGTTTTTGTCTCCAACTATTCGATGACCATCGGCGCACTGAAAGCGATGACGGAGTTAAGGCTGAAGATTCCGCAAGAGATTGCGGTTGTCGGTTTTGACGATTCGGATTGGGCGGAATTTTTTGTTCCCCCTTTGACGGTGATCCGCCAACCTACCTACACCATGGGGACGTTAGCCGGGGAAATTCTCTTTCAACGGCTTTTTGAGAGTGAAACTTCCGAACGAAAGGAGATCTTTCTCCGGCCGGAGCTGGTTATCCGTAAGTCCTGCGGGGCGCGATAAGCGCCTACAATAAAACAAACTGATATATCAAAAAAGTGGAGGGATCGTAATGAGTTTAAAAAATGGTTGCTTGCCAAAGATCGGCATCCGTCCGGCTATTGACGGCCGGAGGCGTGGCATCCGGGAATCCCTGGAAGATCAAACGATGGGGATGGCCAAGGCGGTAGCGGAGTTTTATGCTCAAAACCTGCGCCATTCCGACGGTTCTCCGGTAGAATGCGTCATCGCTGACACCTGCATCGGCGGAGTGGCCGAGGCCGCCCAGACTGCGGCCAAATTCGCCCGGGAAGGCGTCGGATTGTCATTGACGGTGACTCCGTGCTGGTGTTACGGCGCAGAGACCATGGATATGGATCCCTTGATCCCCAAAGCAGTTTGGGGTTTTAACGGGACCGAGCGGCCCGGCGCGGTTTATTTGGCATCGGTGCTTGCCGCTCATAACCAGAAGGGGTTGCCGGCCTTCGGCATTTATGGCCATGATGTTCAAGATCCGTCCGACCGCTCGATTCCACCCGACGTACAGGAGAAATTGTTGCAATTTGCCAAGGCCGGGCTGGCGGTGGCGGCGATGCGCGGCCGTTCCTACTTGGCCATCGGCGGTATGTCAATGGGCATTGCCGGTTCGATCGTCAACCCCGATTTTCTGGAACGGTTTTTGGGCATGCGCTATGAGATGGTGGATTCCAGTGAATTCTTGCGGCGGATGGAGGAAGGAATCTATGATCGGGAAGAGTTTGAGCGGGCTTTGCGTTGGGTGAAGGCCCATTGCCAGGAAGGGTTGGAACGCAATCCGGCGGAGCGGCGGAGCTCACGGGAGCGGAAAGACTGGGAATGGGAATTCATCATCAAGATGACAATGATCGCCCGCGACCTGATGCTCGGCAACCCCAAACTGGGTGAACTCGGTTTCGGGGAAGAAGCATTGGGGCATAACGCTATCGCCGGCGGATTCCAAGGCCAACGTCAGTGGACCGATCATTTTCCCAATGGCGATTTTATGGAAACCATCCTGAACTCTTCGTTCGATTGGAACGGCATCCGGGAAGCCATCAGCTTCGCGACGGAGAATGACTTTTTGAATGGAATTTCGATGCTATTCGGGCATCTGCTGACCGGCACCGCCCAGATCTTCTCCGATGTCCGTTCCTATTGGAGCCCGGAAGCAGTCAAGCGGGTAACCGGGCACGAGCTTTCCGGACCGGCCAGTCCCGGCTTTATCCATCTGATCAATTCCGGCTCGACCGCTTTGGACGGCACCGGCCAGCAGGAGCGGAACGGCAAACCGGCCTTGAAACCTTTCTGGGAGATTACCGAGGCCGAGACGAAACGATGCCTGGAAGCCACCCGTTTCTGCCCGGCGGTGCTGGAATACTTCCGGGGCGGCGGGTTCTCCACCACCTTTGAAACCCGGGGCGGGATGCCGGTGACCATGAGCCGGCTGAATCTGATCCATGGACTCGGGCCGGTGCTGCAGATCGCCGAAGGGTACACGGTGGATCTGCCGGTTGCCATCAGCCGGCCGATTATCGACCGGACCGACCCGACCTGGCCGACCACCTGGTTTGTGCCGCGGCTGACCGGCAGCGGACCTTTCAAGGATGTCTATTCGGTGATGAATCATTGGGGCGCCAATCACGGCGCTATCAGTTACGGCCATATCGGCGGCGATCTGATGACCCTGGCGGCGATGCTGAGGATCCCGGTCGCGCTGCATAATGTCCCCGAGGAACGGATCTTCCGGCCCAGCGCCTGGGGAGCCTTTGGGGCTCAGGATCCGCAAGGCGCCGACTACCGGGCCTGCCAAAATTTTGGCCCGATTTACGGTTAAACGATCTTCGGGCAATCATTGGGAATCCCGGCAAGAAAGCCGCAAGGCCGGTCGGTAATGGGCCGGTTTTGCGGCTTTTAATTTTCGGCGCGAAGATACATGGCTTGGTCATCTTTCGTGGAACAGATGGAGCAGCAGCCGGAGGCAGACAAAATACATCCAGAAATAATATGCCACTCGCAGGTCGTACTGGGTGATAATTTTCAGGCAATAGAGAACCGCCGGAAAGATGATCAGGATAATAATCAATAAAACATCTTTTTGTTCATCCGAGGGGTAGCGGGAGACTCCCAACACCTTTAACAAACGGAAGAATGAGTCTTCCAACCTTTTATAAAGCGGTTTGTTGGGGATCTCAGCCGTCACTGTCATCCCTCCGCCTTTTCTCGTAGGTATGGTAGGCGGTGGTCAAAAACCTCGCGCCAAGCAGGCAACCGACCAGGGCGCCGAAAAATGGCACAATCTTGCCGATGGCCAAGGTGACAATGAGCGAGATCGAAAAGATATAAATTCCGATGGTCAACAGCACCGGATAGGTGGAAACCGGTGGCGGGGCGGTACGGCATAGAGCGGGCAGCCTTCCGTCCCGGATGGCTTTCTCGCTGGTGGAAGCCGTCTCCGCCATGGCTGGTTTGGGTTTGTCCGTCGGCATGGTTGGCCCTCATCCTTCAGGTATTCTTTCATGATATGTGTATGAAAAATGCGCGCCGCTTATGCCATGTTTACCGGAGAGGGGCAGGCCAGGTGAATTTGATAATGCAATACGAGGTCACCATCCCGTAGACCACATGGACCAGCAGAAAATTGAGGACTTCGTTGGGGCGGTTGACCTGAAGTTCGAAGATCTGGGGCAGCGTGTGCATGATGATACCGAAGATGCCGAGCCAAATGGTAAAGCCGATGACAAAGCCTTTCAAAAGATAATGGCGGTTTCCGAAGCAGCGGAGGGTGAGCCCGCTGAGAATGCCGAAGATCCCGCCGACCGAGAGATCAATAATCATTCCGATCAGATAACCTAGAAAGATTTGGATATGAGGCTTCTTTAAAAAAATATCGGCGGCGATATGAATGATGTGGAACGTGGCGAAACGGCTCAATACCGCAAACAGTCCGTAGAGGTCCTTCATCACCGAACCGATCATTCCTGCGATAAACCAAGCCGTAAATTCATCTTTGAACACAGGAACCCCTCCAGCAAATGTTCATTCATGAAATAAGGTTCCCTAAAAAGGCTGACTCTTTACATCAAAATTCAATCGAGAAGGGCAGGAAGCTCTGTCAACCATTCTCAATCCAGGATTTTACGAATCAACCATCCAAAAATTCCAGCAATTGGGCGGGGTGATCGAGCACGTACCGCGGTCCGGCTGCTTCCAGAGTCGCTTTTTGATCGAATCCCCAGGTCACGGCGGCGATGTCAATCCGTGCCTTCCGGCAGGTGATAACATCGCGCAACTCGTCTCCGACGTATAAAATAGCGTGTTTTTTTAGACGTTGGTCACGAAGGTATTTTTGCAACGCTTGTCTCTTGCCGAAGACACCGTGGGCCGAACGGATCGCTCCATTGATGACGATGCCGCGCTTCGTAAAGAAACGGGCCACATTCTCCGCCGAGTTGGAGGTGATCACCGAGACCGTATAGCCGAGTTCCTCCAGCCGCGCCAACAGCTCCTTTATGCCTCCCCATAGGTGAATTGCGCCCAAGTGTTCCTGGTAGCGTTCGTGGAATTGGTGAAAGAGCTTGCGAATGAGCCCGATCCGGTAGCGCGGGATGCCCATGATCTTAAAACGCTCTTTCATACTAGCCTGCTGAAGGCGGCGATAATCGTCCGAAGTCACTGGATTGAGTCCCATTTCCTCCGCCAAGCGGTTGTAAATTTCCAAAGCAGCCCGGAGCGAATCCACCAGGGTACCGTCAAAATCAAAAATAATGTGTTTGTACAAAGCTTCACCGGCCTTTCGGAGCGGGGATTGTATTTTCCTATCATCCGGTGGTTCAATGGATGAATTGCAATTGGAAAAACGCATTGAGGCACCGTGATTTTCCAAAATTCTTTTCGACGAATTTAACCGTCAGAGTAGTAGTATACCTTTTCCGGGCGAAGGACGCCAGCTTTTTCGGATTTTATATCGATAAATGTATCGGTATTCCATGGGGAAAAGTAAATTTCTTTCTCAAAAACATCCATATCATTCCGGTTTTTTTCAGTGTGGCTGTGAGCCATCTCGGGCTGCGTTTTCATTGGATGAGCCTAACTGAGTATCAACTTCGCTCCGCTCACCCTCTGACTGTACCCTGTTTTGGCCACACTTCCCCGACTTATCCACAGCCAAAACCGTTAACCACGTTAAACGGATCCGTTTATCCACAAAAACAGATCGCTTATTCACAAAAAGAGCTTGCTGAACGGCTGAGCAAGCTCTCTCATTCACAAAACCAGCTTGCTTATCCACAAAAAGAGCTTGCTGAGCGACTGAATGAGCTCACTTATTCACAAAACCAGCTTGCTCATTCACAAAACCAGCTCGCTCATCCACAAAAAGAGCTCGCTGAACGACTGAGCAAGCTCACTTATCCACAAAACGAGCTTACCGAGCGACTGAATGAGCTCTTTCAGTCACCCAAAATGATCCGTGATTCACAAAACATTCTCTTTCAGCTTCTCAACCCGGTCACTTATCCGCAAAACGACGCCATGACTTATCCTTCAATCCCTTCGTGAGTGAGCGGAGCTAACTTGATAATCGTCAGGGGTTATTTGGCAAACTAAGTCGCTACTTCAAGCACCGTGATTCCCAAAGAATCCGGTATTTTTTCGTTAACTCAAAGAGCATGGCTGCCGGGGATGCGGTATATCCCACCTGGTCCTAGCGCATAATATGAAAAGTTTACCGATCGTCGGTGGCAATAAGAGGGAAAAATGTATCGAACACCAAAGCGACCAATATTTTGGAAAATGCTCCGTGAGCTTGAACGGATTAAAATGGAGTTCGCCAAGGATAATTCCTTGGAAACGGGTCTCTCCGAGCATCTCCAGGACAATCTGCGCCAAATCAAAGACCGGCTTCATGCCAGCACGGATCTGGTCATCCGATCTTTTGCGCTCGGCTTGCCCGGAAGGCGCCAAGCGGCTGTAGTCTTTATTGACGGCCTGGCTGATAAGAAGCAGATCGAGTGGAGTATCCTGCGCCCTTTAATGCTGCCCGGGGAAAACGGAGCGCTCCACACTGGAAACAACCTGCTGGAATATGTTGAATCCTCTTTGCTTACCGTGGGCGAGGTGAAGTTGGCCCATGAACCGCTCACACTCATCGACAGCGTCTTAATGGGCAGTACCGCTCTGCTAATTGACGGACAAGCGGCTGCGATTATCGTGAATACCCCGGGCTGGGAGAAACGCTCGCTTCAGCAACCGGACTCCGAAGTCAATATTCGGGGACCGCGCGATGGATTCATCGAATCGCTACGGACCAATACTGCTCTCTTACGGCGCAAGATAGGTCATCCCAATTTAACCTTTGAGACATTGACGGTCGGACAAAAAACGAAGACCGATGTGAGTATCGCTTATCTGAAGGAGGTTGCCCCCGAACCACTGATACAAGAGATCAAACGAAGAATCAAGCGGATCCAGACCGATATTATTGTCGGAGCGGGAGGGATTGAACAATTCATTGAAGACGCGCCGCTTTCACTCTTTTCCACCGTGGGCTACAGCGAACGGCCGGATGTGGTGGCCGCCAAAATCATCGAAGGCCGGGCCGCGATCGTCATCGACGGTACGCCGATCGTCCTGACGGTACCTTTTTTGTTTGTAGAGAATTTCCAGTACCCTGATGATTATAACTTTCACTTTCTTTATGCCACATTGCTCCGCTGGGTCCGGTACGTCGCGTTTGGGTTCAGTTTTCTGTCCCCCGCCGCCTACGTCGCCTTATCCACATTTCATCAGGAACTGATTCCGACACCATTAGTGATCACCATGGCCGCATCGATGGAAGGGACACCCTTTCCCACGGTGGTGGAAGCGATCGGAATGGGATTGCTCTTCGAGATTATCCGGGAGGGTGGTATCCGCCTGCCCAAACCGGTCGGTCAAGCCATCGGGATCGTCGGCGCCCTGGTGATCGGGCAAGCGACCGTCCAAGCGGGTTTAGTCGACGCGCCCACGGTGATAGTTATCGCGGTCACTGCGGTGGCGACATTTGTGTCGCCGACTCTGGTGGATGAAACGACACCGTTGCGGATTCTCCTGGTCGTTTTGGCGGGACTCCTGGGAGCGTTCGGGATCATGATCGGCTTATTGGTGTTATTGATTCACCTGGCTTCGATCCGTTCTTTCGGAGTTCCGTATTTAGCGCCGGTGGTTCCATTCTCAGCCCGGGAATTTCTTCAAGATGTGGTGATTCGCAGTCCTTGGTGGACAATGTGGTTCCGGCCGCGGATGCTCGCGGCCGGCGATCCGGAGCGGCAGCGTTTCCGGCTGATGCCTCATCCACCCAAAGGTTCGAAAGATGGTTCGAAAAAATGAAACGGCGTATTCTTTGTTGGTTGACGCTTGCCGGCTTACTAGGGCTGCTGCTTTTATGCGGCGGTTGCTGGAACTACCATGAATTGGACGAATTATCCATCGTTTCCGGAGTTGGGCTGGATCAAGGGAAGCGGCCGGGCACGGTTGAATTGACGGTTCAGATTATCAAACCTGGCGAGGTAAAATCAGGCGGAGAACAGGGAGGAGGCGGCGGTGGAGGAGGGGGGAAACAACCGCCGTTTATCGTGAAAACCATTGCCGGCAAAACCGTTTTTGAAGCGATCCGTAATTCGTTAAGGGAGACGAACCGGAAGCTATATTTCCCGCATAACCAGCTGATCGTGATCGGTAAGGAACAAGCGGAGCATGGAGTTCGTACCATACTCGATCTGTTCATCCGTGACCACGAGCCGCGTCCGACGGTGTGGGTTCTGGTGGCCGAGGGAAAAGCCAAGGATATTTTAAAAGCTCCCGGTGAGCTGGAGAAAATTTCGGCCATGGAGATCAGCGAATTGGTCCAGATTCAAACCGCGACTTCTGAAAACATCATCGTTAAACTGCAAGATTTTATTGTTCGTTTAATGAGCAATACAACTGCTCCGGTCGCCCCGATGATCAGGATCAATGAGCAGAGTAAGGAGAAACGCCTAAGCCTTACGGGAACCGCCGTCTTTAAAGAAGATCGCCTGCGGGGTAAACTGGATACCCATCAGACAAGAGGTTTGTTGTGGGTGCTGGGAAAGGTGAAGAGCGGAATTATCATGATTCGGGTTCCACAGGGGGAAGCGGGGATGGAGATTATTCGCGCCAGCAGTGAAATCAAACCGATATTCGAAAAGGGCCGGTTAAAGATCCGGGTCACTGTCCGCGAGGAGGGAAACTTGGGTTGTCAAATGACTCCGGCGGAATTGACCAAACCGGCGATGCTGAAATCCCTGGCGCGACGGAAAGCAGCCCTCATCCGGAGAGAGATCTACTCAGCCTTGAAACAGGCCAAAGCAATGAAAACCGATATTTTCGGTTTTGGAGACGCGGTTCATCGTTCCCATCCCAAACAATGGCAGAAAATGGAGCGCCAATGGGATGAGATCTTTCCCCAACTGCCAGTCGAGGTCGACGTGCGTTCAGTCATCAAACTAGTAGGCCTAACCACCAAGCCGGCAGTGCCTGTGCAAGATTAGCCAAATGTTCGATGCTGGCTCGGGAGTGTCGCATGAAAGAGATTATGAATGAATTTGGAAAATGGACAAATTAATGGCCGACAACTGATATTTTTAATCATGGGGTACATCCTCGGCTCTTCCGTGATCCTTCCTCCCGGCACGGAGGCAGGAAACAGCAGTTGGTTGGCAATTTTTTGTGGCGCGGGTGAAGGGCTCATCATTGCGTTCATCTTTACCGTATTGGCGCGGCGTTTTCCGAATCAAACCGCGGTACAATTTAATTCCATCGTATACGGGCCATATCTCGGGAGCATCGTGTCGGTGGCCTTTCTCTGGTATATATTTAATCTCGGCTCTATTGTAACGCGTAATTTTACCGATTTTATCGGAACTGTTTTCATGCCGGAGACGCCGACTCTGATCGTCGGGATAGCGATGATATTCGCTGCAGCGTTTGCGGTTTACCAAGGCGTGGAAGTGATTGCGTTATCCAGTGTAATTCTGGTGCCATTGACGGTAGTGTTTTTTCTCATCTCATACATGCTGCAAATCAACACTTTTGATCTTCAAAATTTATTACCCTTTTTGGATGTACCGATGGAGAAATTTTTGGGCGCCGCTCACGGCGCGGCCACTTTTCCATTTGCGGAAATAGTGGTTTTCCTGATGATCTTTCCTTATCTCAATCCATCCAAATTAAGCCCAATGGTTGAGATAGCGGGAATTTCATTTTCCGCGCTGGTCTTATCGCTGTCCGCAGTACGCACTATCGCCGTATTGGGCAATACTGCGGCGATTTTTACCTATCCTTCCTTTGAAGCTTTAAAACTATTAAACCTCCCTTTTTTCAATGCCCGGATGGAGATAATTGTCGGGATTAACTTTATGACCATGGGGTTCTTAAAAATAACCATTCTTTATTATGGAACAGTTTTGGGGATAGCGCAGTTGTTTGGGTTACGCCGTTATCAAATATTGATTATCCCGGTTGGGATTCTAATGTTGATTTTTTCAATGTTGAACTTCAATAATATTGTGGAAAACATGGAGTACGCCCGGATTACGTATCCGATTTACGCCTTGCTGTTTCAAGCATGGTTTCCATTGATAACCTTGGGAATCGCAATGATTCGCCGTCAGGGAGGAGCCAAAGAATGATTCTTTCCGGATTGTCTGTATTGTTCATCTTCTCTCTAATCGCCGCTTTGGAAGTTCCAGGATTGCTCAAAAAGCGATACTGGAAAGAGTTGATCGTCTACAGCTTTTTGTTACTGGCCGGCTTGGGCCTTAGCTTGCTACTAGTGGCGGGCGTCGAAATCCCCCCGGTATCCACGGCTATCACCAATTGGGTAAAGGCGGTTTTCAAAATCAAAGGATGAACAAATACCGAAAAAAGACGGCAGTCTAAAGTATTGTAAACACAAACGGCCCGCGTTGACAATGGGTACCCCGTATGATAAATTAAAGGAAAATTGTTGTAGGGGTAATCATGCGGATACTGACTACCAATCAAGACAAAACCGTGATTATGGATTTATTGAATCGGCGTCCCAAGTTTCAAGCCGAGGCTCAGTTGCAACTCAGCGCCAATGTCGCGGCAATTATGCAAAAAGTCCGGATCGATGGCGATGCCGCCTTATATGAATTGACCGAGAAGTTCGACCGGATTGTCTTGGCCTCAGGTACGCTGCGAGTTGCCGATTCGGAGCTCGCAACCGCTCGCGCTGATATTCCCGCCTCATTCGTAACCGCCATTCGTCTCGCGAAAGACAATATCCTCGCGTATCACCAAAAGCAGCTTCCTAAGGACTGGGTCGACCTCCGGAACGACGGGATCGTCTTGGGGCAACGGTTTCAAGCCGTCGACTCCGCCGGACTTTATGTACCGGGCGGGATCGCCGGGACGACTCCGTTGGTCTCATCGGTCCTGATGAATGTGCTTCCGGCCGTGGTGGCCGGAGTCCGGCGCATCGTCATCTGTACGCCCCCCAACGCCAGTGGCGGAATTAATCCTTATTTGCTTGCCGCGGCGGCGGAATGCGGTGTGACGGAGATTTATAAAGTCGGCGGTGCTCAGGCAATTGCCGCTTTAGCTTTTGGAACCCAGAGTATTGCACCGGTCGATGTCATCACCGGTCCCGGCAATCAATATGTTACCGAGGCCAAACGCCAGGTCTTCGGTTATGTCGGCCTGGATATGCTGGCTGGTCCCAGTGAGATCTTGATCATCGCCGATTCCGAAAATAAACCGTCCTACATTGCGGCGGATCTGTTATCCCAAGCCGAGCATGGACCGTTTAACGAAGCCGGCGCATTTTTACTGACGCCCTCCGCGGCTTTGGCCGAGGCGGTCAATGATGAAGTGGAAGGCCAGTTGAAGGAGCTTTCCCGCAATCAAGTCGCCGCGGCTTCGCTGGAGTCGAATGGCCTGATTGCAGTAACCGACAGTTTGGACGAAGCGTTCGAGTTGGCCAATTATTGCGCTCCGGAGCATTTGGAATTGCTCATCGCCGATCCTTGGGCCAGTGTGAACCGGATCAAACATGCCGGAGCCATTTTTATCGGGCCTTATTCTACGGAACCGATCGGGGACTATGTCGCCGGCACCAATCATGTCTTGCCCACCAACGGCACAGCGCGTTTCTCTTCGGGATTGAACGTCGATCATTTCATCAAAAAAAGCAGCCTGATCTCTTATAGTCAGGCGGGAATCGAGCGTTTTGGGCCGGCTGCGATAACCATCGCCGGAGTTGAAGGCCTGGATGCTCATGCCAATGCCGTCCGGCTTCGGTTAAATAAATGAGGTGAGTGAATGCGCACTGCCGTAATGGAACGAAATACCTTGGAGACGAAAGTTCAGATCGAGATCAATTTGGATGGGACCGGGACCTACGAGATCGAGACCGGCATCGGCTTTTTCGACCATATGCTGGCCCAAATCGCACGCCATGGCCGATTGGATCTCAAGGTGCATGCCGCCGGAGATTTAGAGGTCGATTCCCATCATACCGTGGAAGACGTGGGGATCGTTCTCGGCCAGGCCCTGCAACGGGCTCTCGGTGAAAAGCAGAAAATTTGCCGCTATGGAGAGGCCATTGTTCCCATGGACGAAGCATTATCGCTGGTAGCCATCGATCTTAGCGGCCGGCCTTTTTTACGTTTCCGGGCGGACTTAGGAAAAACGCGCCTTGGCCAATTTGATCTGGAAATGGTGGAAGAGTTTTTCCGGGCGGTTTCAGTCCAAGCCGGCATGAATATTCACATTCAGTTGATGGACGGTTCCAACCTTCATCATTGTTGCGAAGCGATATTTAAGGCATTTGGGCGGGCATTGGCGGGTGCGGTATCAATCGATGAAAGGATGGTCGGGATTCCTTCAACCAAAGGAGTCCTCTAAAAAAGATGATCGCAATCATTGATTATGGAGTGGGAAATCTTCGAAGCGTCGCTAAGGCTTTCGAGTTTTTGGGTTTTTCAGCGCAAGTCACCAGTGACCCGGAGCTGGTTCGAGAGGCGGAACGGGTCGTTCTTCCGGGGGTCGGAGCTTTCGGCAAATCGATGGAGAGTTTGGAGAAAGCGGGAATGGTTCCGGTAGTTCGTGAAGTCATTGCCTCGGGGCGCCCCTTTTTAGGAATCTGTCTCGGATTGCAACTTCTTTTTGAAGAAAGTTTTGAAGTTTTCGGCAATGAGACGTCTTCCTTCAAAGGATTGGGAATTTTCCCCGGCCGGGTCTTGCGTTTTCCTGCCGGAGAATTGAAAGTGCCGCAGATCGGCTGGAATCAAATCCAATTGGCCCAAGACACTCCTTTATTTCATAAAGTCCAGGATGGGAGTTTCGTTTATTTTGTCCATTCCTATTACGTGAAACCAACCGATCCTCGGCTCACGGCTTGTGAAACCCATTATGCGATTGATTACTGTTCGGGGATAGCACGAGAAAATGTATTCGCGGTCCAGTTCCATCCGGAAAAGAGCAGCCAGGTAGGCTTGCAAATCCTACGCAATTTCGCAGAGCTAAGGGGCTAAGGTTTACCTAAGCGTAGCGCATATGAGAGGCAGAGGGTGAAGTATGCTAGCCAAGCGTGTAATTCCTTGTTTGGATGTCAAAGATGGGCGAGTTGTCAAAGGCACGGAGTTCCTGCAACTGCGCGATGCCGGAGATCCGGTGGAATTGGGCGCCTTTTACGACAAAGAAGGCGCTGATGAGTTGGTTTTTTTGGATATTACCGCTTCTCACGAGCGGCGGAAGACCGTGGTTGAAATGGCCGCTCATGTGGCGGAAGAAGTGTTTATCCCGTTTACAGTGGGCGGAGGAATCTCCAGCGTCGAGGATATGCGCGAGATTTTGTTGGCCGGGGCGGATAAAACCGCTATCAATACCGCCGCAGTGTTACAGCCGCAGTTAATCGCGGATGGAGCGGAACGGTTTGGTTCGCAATGTGTGGTTGTAGCGATCGATGCCCGGCGGCGCCAGAAGGATCACCCGGAAATGGGATGGGAAGTATTCATTCATGGCGGGCGGACGCCTACCGGGCTCGATGCGGTCGAATGGGCCGAACAAGTCGAAAAGTTGGGCGCTGGCGAGATCTTGTTGACTAGCATGGATTGTGACGGCACTTTAAACGGCTATGATAACGAACTGAACCGGGCAGTCGCCGCGACGGTGGGTATTCCGGTGATCGCTTCCGGCGGAGCCGGTCGGCTGGAACACTTGGCGGAAGCAATTCAACTCGGAAAAGCCGATGCGGTTCTGGTCGCTTCGATCTTTCACTACCGGGAATATACCATTCGCCAAGCAAAAGCATTCTTGGCGCAACAGCAAATCGCGGTGCGGGGCGTATAAAAGTAAAGGCCGGCCATTCCGGAAGCAAATTGTCAGGTGAGGTAAAAAGGTAAAGGCGACCCGATACGGCCGCCTTTTTTACGGGATGGATTAATATACTAAATAAAAAACTTAGAGAAATAAAAAAGGCCTTTCGGCCTTTTCTCATTACATGGCGTTTAATTTCTTCATCAAGCGGGATTTTCTCCGAGCGGCCTGATTTTTATGGATTAAACCTTTTGACGCGCTCTCGTCCAAAGACTTGATAGCTTGTTGCAGATCGGATTTGGCAGCATCTTTGTTTCCGGCAGTAATAGAGGAAACAGCCTTCTTTAAGTATGTTTTTAACTCGGATCGTTGCGTCTTGTTGGCTTCACGGTTAATCGCGGCCACTTTCACTCGTTTTTCGGCTGATTTAATATTCGGCAAAACCTTCACCTCCTTATACTGCGGCAAAAGACCTAAATTTTCAACAGAATATATTGTAACACGCGCATCCATGATTTGCAAGAAATTTTAGCGTTTTGACTTGACGATATCCCCGGCGGTTATCGAATAGCGTCGGCTGAAGACATTGAGAATCACGCAAGTGGCTGATTTCTCTTTCACTTCTCCCACCGATATTTCAGCCAAGGGCTCGGTGACTTCGTCAATAATTTCCCCGGTTTTGGGATCACGGACCACCTCGATTACATGGTGAATCGTAAAGACCATGCCCGGTTGGATGCCGTCTCCGGATCCCAGATTGATGATAACCTTATGGCCGCTGGCGTATGCGACCAGACCCGTTAAGACCGAATCACCGGCAGGCCCATTGCCGTAGGTTTTGGCGACCAGTTCGTCGGTGAGTTGACTGACGGCGTCCCGCAGGGCCTCACCAAGGATGGTTTTGCGAAACTCGCTGCTGCCAAAGGCGATGGCGTTCCAATTCACCACCAGGCCGAGATTGGTCTGTTTTTTTTCTCCTCTTCCGGTAACGGCCGAAACGATTTCAGCGGTGGTGGTGTCAACCAAGCGGGCATCGATCGCCACCAGGGCATTGGTAGTTTTTATTCCCAAGCCAAACCCTTTGCTGGTGGCAATTCCGCCACCATTGGACTTGAAGGAGAATTCGGTGACTCTACCCATGACTAAGTACTGGACCCCTAAAATCTTGCCCAATCGCGCCGCCGTATTGGAATCCACCATTCCCGAAGCCCCAAAGCGCTGTTCCTGCAAGACTTTATCAATTTGTTCGCGTTCGATTACCCGGAATTTTTGAGTGTTGACTAAAGCAGTCGTTAATTCATCGGAAATTCCCTTGCCGACATCCCAGCTATTTCGCCACCAACGCTCCTGAATGGAGCCGTCGTCGAACGGCAGAACCGCTATTTTGTAAAGCTTTTCAGCGGCCATGGTGGGGAAGATGAATATCCCGAACAGTAGAATGAGCGTCAGGATAAACCAGAGTTTCCGTCTCACCGATTTTGCCTCCTTTTTAAGCATCTTTTTGAACTTTTTATGTTATTCCCTAATTTACGCGAAACGAAGGATCGCTATTTTGAAATCGAGAGGCCGGAGCATGAATCATTCCAGGATTATTTTAAATTATAACATAGGTAATTGGGAACCTACAAGTTTTCCATGGCCTGATGACATACGCGTGGAAAACGGCGACCGGCGGGAAGCTTGTCAATACTTCGCCCGCAGGGTTGCTCTTCCTCTTTGAGCAACTCCTTATTTGGAGCTCATCTTCATCATACGCCATGGAAGGGAGTTTCATTCGGCGCTTTTTCGTTTGGTGAAATTCGGCAGAAGTACTGATTGCGGGAGTGAATTTGCGGGCGTTGGGAATAATAGCGATATATAAAGGAAGGAAGGATGGCAGGGAGCGCTCTTTCGGAAATAGCGAGAACTGCAGTTGCCCAGAACAATCATAAATTGAGGGTGAGATAATGGACAGTGAACAATTAATTCAAATCGGGGAAATTCATACCGATCTGGCGATGGAAGCCCGGGAACTGGCGATGGAACGGAGCGGAGGAAGCGAACCCGCCGGAGTCAACACGCAAACGGAGAAGCAAGGGGACACGCTGATTACCCGGGTGAATATTGAGACCGCAGAAGCCGGTCAGGCGATCGGCAAGCAACCGGGTTTTTACGTCACATTGGAAGCACCCGGATTGCGGACACATGATCGCGATAAATGGGAAGAGATTGCCTTTTTGATGGCAAAAGAGATTGAAGGCTATATTGCCCGGTTCCAATTAGGCGAC
Source organism: Hydrogenispora ethanolica (assembly GCF_004340685.1). Classification (NCBI taxonomy): domain Bacteria; kingdom Bacillati; phylum Bacillota; genus Hydrogenispora; species Hydrogenispora ethanolica. The sequence goes on from NZ_SLUN01000019.1 coordinate 82,502, forward strand.
GATGATCCCTGTTTGGTGGTGGGGTTGGGCAACTGGTCCGCCACTCCGGACGCTCTTGGTCCGAAGGTGGTCGAGCATATTTTGGTAACACGCCACCTGCAAGAGACCGCTCCGCCGGAGAAAAAAGGCGGCCTGCGCCCGGTTTGCGCCCTCGCCCCGGGAGTCCTCGGCACCACCGGGATGGAGACCGGCGAGATTGTCATGGGAGTGGTCCAGCGGACCAAACCAAAATTCGTGGTGGTGATCGATGCCTTGGCTTCCCGCAGTACGCAGCGGATGGGAGCGACGCTCCAGATCGCCGATACCGGAATTCATCCCGGTTCCGGCCTGGGCAACAAACGGATCGGACTCACCCCGCAGACCTTGGGAGTTCCGGTCATTGCCATCGGCGTTCCCACCGTGGTGGAAGCGACCACCATCGTCCAGGATGCTTTGCAAGAGATGACCCGGATGGCTCCCTCGCTCGTCAGTCCCAAGGCGGTCAATCAGCGCGAGTTGATCGGGCGGGTGCTTTCCCCGTATTTGAACAGTCTGATCGTGACCCCGAAAGAAATTGACGTCATGATCGAGGACCTGGCGCGCGTCGTATCCGGCGCTTTGAATATTGCTCTCCACCCGGCGGTAAGTCCCGAAGAGGTCTTCCGTTACCTTACGTAAATTGCCGGCTGCGAAGGAGACAGGGCATTTAATTCTGCTTTGCATGGATTAATCCATTTAGGAAGAATCTCTCGAACCGGATAAAGCGGATCAATTTAGAAGCCATGTGATAAAGTCTTTTGAATCGGAAATCAGCTTGCAAAAAGGTTTAAAAAAGACTTTATCACTTGCTTCATGCAATCGCTGTGACTCTTCCGGCTTTTAGCCGGGTTTATCACAGCTCTTTTAGAAGCGTTGTGATAAACCCTGTCCGAAGGCCAGGGTGAACACAAAAGCTCAGAGAAGCAAGTGATAAAGTCGTTTTGAAATTCTCTTGCCAGTCGAATCGTTTGGAAAGAGACTTTATCACATGGCTTTTAGGGGCAGGATATTTCGAGCTGATGGCGGCAGTGCGATGAAACATTTTATCAGAATGATGGCGATCTTCTTGTGGCTGACGGTGATGCTGGCGGCCGGCTATGGGGTGCTGTTTGTGAACCTGAGCCGGCTGCTCGGAACCGGTCCTTCCGATTTTGGATGGCAATGGACCAAAGACCGCTTGATTGTAACCGCCGGGGACTTGCGTGAAGAGATCCGCCTCGGTCTGCCGCTCCAAATCGTGCAACTGCGGAATGGCTGGCGGATTCAGAGCCCCCAGGGGGCGCTTCGGGTAAGCACCCAGCCGCGTTTGGAAATCAGCTGGGAAAATTCTTTGAAAAGGAGGAGTTCCAAAATGAATGGTGAATACTAAAATTCTCAGAAAGGGGTTCAACAATGACTGAAAACCATACCGCGAAAGCTGCCAGAGCCGCCGGAATGATCTCCATGATGTTCTTCTTCAGCCGCGTTTTGGGATTTATCCGCGAAAATCTTTCAGGACGACTCTTCACCCGGTTTCAAACCGATTCCTTCTTTGCCGCTTTTATTATCCCGGATGCCATGTATTATCTGTTAGTAGGGGGCGCATTATCGGCGGCCTTTATTCCTATTTTCACCGAATACTTGACCCGGGGCGAAGAAGAGGAAGCCTGGAAGGTCGCCAGCACCTTCATGAATATCACCGTCCTATTACTGGTCAGTTTCACGATCCTGGGCGTGACTTTTACCGAATGGATTACGCCGCTGGAAGCGCCCAATTTTCCCCCGGATAAGATGGAATTGCTCGTTCAATTGACGCGCATCATGTTTCCTGCAGTCTGTTTTACCGCGATGGCCGGCATGGTCGGCGGCGCGCTCAACTCCTACCGCCGTTTTTTCGCACCGGCTTTAGGGCCGATTTTTTATAATATCGCCATTATCCTCGGCGCTTTTTTTCTGGGCCCGCGAATCGGCATTCATGGGATGGCCTTTGGTGTGGTGGCGGGCGCGGCCGGTAATTTTCTGATTCAAGCCTCTTTTTTATGGCGGACCGGCGCCAAAAAGCATTATCGTTTCGGCTATATCGATCTGAAAAACCGGGGTTTCCGCCGCATGTTAATTTTGATGGTCCCGGCCCTGATCGGTCTATCGGCGGATCAGGCCAATATTTGGGCCACCACTGCGATGGCGTCTTCCTTGCCGGAAGGGAGCATTACCGCCCTGCGCTTCGCCAACCGGCTGGTTCAACTGCCCATCGGAATTTTTGCGAACGCGATTTCCATGGCGTTTTTTCCGCTGCTCTCCAGCCTGGCGGCTGAGAAAAAAATCGAGCAGTACAAGGATACGCTCTCGCTGGCTTTGCGCTCCATCATTTTCCTGATGGTTCCGGCGGGGATTGGTTTGATCACCCTGCGCATCCCGATTGTCCAATTGCTCTTTGAAGGCCAGAAATTTACCGTGGAACATACACAGCTGACTGCCTATGCGCTGCTTTTTTATAGTTTGACGATTTTTGCCCACGCATCCATCATCATGTTGCCCCGGGCTTTCTACTCCTTGCAGGATACCCGGACTCCGGTGATGGTCAGCATCTTTGCCGTATCCTCCAGTATCCTGATGAACTTTTTGTTCTTGAAATTCACCCATTTGGGCGTGGGCGGCTTTGCATTATCCTTTTCCATCATGGGGCTCATCAACATGCTGTTATTGACGGAGGTTTTGCGGCGGAAGGTCGGCGGCATCCGGGGACGCAGCATTTTGACGTCGTTCCTGAAATCACTGGTTGCATCGCTCGCAATGGGCCTGGTGATCGAGCTCATCAAACTGGGGCTGGGATGGTACTGCGAGCGTCTGGGAATCACCGGGCACCTGGAGTCGGCCCTGCTCATTATGGCCAGCATGGCCCTGGGCGGGCTGGTGTTCCTGGGAACCGCCTGGGCGTTAAAAATGGAAGAACTGACGATGTCCCTCAATATGTTGAAACGGAAGAAAGTTCACTAGCTGAAGCGGAAACTCCGGCGGCGCCGTTTCCATGTGCTTCGGCAACGGGATGAACGAATCTCATTGGAATTCCGGCGCCTTCGGCTATTTAAGAAACTGCCCGGGAACGTCCAAGAGCTTACACCGTTGCTGGGGGAGCGTGCCCAATGACTCAGCGAGCCCGCTCAATGACTGTGTCATGCTGCTCAGTAACTGTGCAAGCTAGCATAGTTATGGAGCGAGCATGCGCAATCACTCCGTCAGGTCGCACAGTAACTGTACGACTATGCCCGGTTAGCGAGAGAGCCTGCACAGCAACTGAGAGAGCCTGCACGGTTGCTGAGCGGACATGCGCAGTAATTCCGTGAGCTTTCGCGGCAACAGAATGACTCGCGGGATCACATCGCCGAAAGCTACGGCGGCTATTGAGCATTCACAGTCGCGCCGCGGTAAGAATCTCCGGGAACATCCATGGCGCCGGGAGAGTGCGGAAAGCCTTTGTTGCTGAGGATGAGCCCAAGTGTTATAATATATAAATTGAAATTGCTTTTGATTGTCCTTTGTCATGCTGGAAGTATGGCTGGGAAAGGCTAAATGATACGCATTTTAATACTGAATCAAAGAAAATATGCCGCAACGAGCAGGGCATGATCAGAAAACCGGCTTGCGGCATCACTTTATTTAGGCTTGGAGGTTGTTGTCAGTTTGATCCAGACCAACATTCGCAATTTTTGCATCATCGCCCATATTGACCACGGTAAATCCACTTTGGCCGATCGGCTCCTGGAGTATACCGGGGCTCTGAGCGCCCGGGAAATGACCGAACAGGTTCTCGACTCCATGGATCTGGAACGGGAACGGGGGATCACCATCAAGGCCCAGGCGGTAAGGCTGGAGTATCAGGCGAAGAATGGCCAGAAGTATGTGCTGAATCTGATCGATACCCCGGGCCATGTCGATTTTACCTATGAAGTATCCCGTTCATTGGCCGCATGCGACGGAGCGTTGCTGGTCGTGGACGCCACACAGGGAGTGGAGGCTCAGACCATCGCCAATCTGTATCTGGCGTTGGATCACAATCTGGATATCATTCCCGTCATCAATAAAGTCGACCTGCCGAGCGCCGAACCGGAACGGGTCCAAAACGAGCTGCACGAGATCATCGGGCTCGATCCGGACGAGTGTATCATGGCCAGCGCTAAAACCGGCTTGGGCACCGAGGAGATTTTAGAAGCCATCGTGCAACGGATCAAGCCGCCTCAGGGCGACGCGCGGCTGCCGCTGCGGGCTTTGATCTTCGATTCGCTGTTTGACTCCTACCGGGGCGCGATAGCCTACGTCCGGCTGGTGGAGGGGAAGATCGCCATCGGCCAGCGGATCCGGATGATGGCCACCGGGAAAGAGTTCGAGGTGACCGAATTAGGAACTTTCCGTCCGGCGATGTGTCCGGCCAAGGAATTAATCGCGGGGGAAGTCGGCTTTGTGATCGCGGCCATGAAAAACGTCAGAGATGTTGAGGTGGGCGACACCATTACCGGGGTTGAGAATGCGGCGCTGTTGCCGTTGCCGGGATACCGGCCGGTGCAGCCGATGGTTTATTGCGGCCTGTATCCGGTGGACAACGCGGAATACAACGACCTCCGGGACGCGCTTGAAAAATTGAAGCTCAATGACGCCTCCCTGATCTTCGAGCCGGAAAACTCGACGGCGTTGGGATTCGGATTCCGCTGCGGCTTCCTGGGGCTTTTGCACATGGAGATCATTCAGGAGCGCCTGGAGCGCGAATACGGCATGAACCTCATCGCCACGGCGCCGAGCGTTGTCTATAAGGTGTTTCTGACCAACGGGACCGTCCTTGAGCTTTCCAACCCGGCCGAACTGCCGGCGGCGAATCATCTCGACCACCTGGAAGAGCCCTATGTGAAAGCCACGATCATTCTCCCCAGCGAGTTCGTGGGGACCATCATGGAGCTTTGTCAGGATAAACGCGGAATATTCAAGAATATGGAGTACCTGACGGAGACCCGGGTGATGCTCACCTATGAGTTGCCCTTGTCTGAAATTCTGTTGGACTTTTTCGATAAATTAAAATCGCGGTCCCGGGGTTATGCTTCCCTGGACTATGAATACTTGGGACACCGTCCGTCTGAACTTGTCAAGCTGGATATTTTATTGAATGAAAAGCCGGTTGACGCGCTTTCGGCCATCGTCCACCGGGATAAGTCGTATCAGCGGGGCCGGCAGTTGGCGGAGAAACTGAAAGAGATCATCCCCCGCCAATTATTCGAGGTTCCGATTCAGGCGACCATCGGCAACAAAGTCATCGCCCGGGAAACCATTAAGGCAATGCGCAAGGACGTTTTGGCCAAGTGTTACGGCGGGGATATCAGCCGGAAGCGGAAACTCCTGGAGAAACAGAAGGAAGGCAAAAAACGAATGAAACAGCTAGGAACGGTGGAGGTTCCGCAGGAAGCCTTCCTGGCGGTATTAAAGATTGAAGATTAGCTAATCGCGGGAGAGCAACGGATGTAAGCGTTCAAAACTCTCTAATTGATCGACCAACTGGTTCATTTCTAAGATTCCCACCGCCTGTGGGAATCTTTCATTTAGTTTTTGCAATAACTGCTTCCACCAATCGAGATGGGTGATGATCCGCAGATGCCGGTCGGAAAGACGGTCATTCTCATGCAAGTGAAAATGGCGGACCCGCTCCAAACCCAATAGAGCATCGATATCCGCTTGAGCCTGCAAGGCATGGCCGATATCGATCGTTACGCCAAATTCAGACCCGGTAAAGATCGCCAACAATTCCCGAATCCGTTCTCCATTCGAGGCGGTGGGATGAAATTCCGGAGCGGAGGGCATGTTTTCGATCAACAGACTGACGCCCAATTGGCGGGCCGTGTCCAACAGGAGAGAGATGCTCTCCGTTTCAAGGCGGCAGATCTCATCGAAAGCGGCAACGGTTTCGGGCCGGACATTGGCGGGATGAAAAGTCAGCAACGAAACTTCCAGTTCCGCGGCGACCTGCATAGCGCTTTGAAATTTATGAATCGCCAGCAAACGTTCCTCCCTGTCCAGGGAGCCCAGGTTCACAAACGGCGCATGCATCGAATAACGGAAATGATATTGCGTCCCATAGGCGCGGAGTGTAATTTTGGAGTTCGCGTTGAGGGGAAAATAGGGTGACAAAAAACGCGGATCCGTAGGAATCTCCACCCACCGAAAGCATGTGGCGATGCCCGCCAGGTACTCCGACAGCGGGAGATTTGCTGTAAGCCGTGAACCGAGGCTGAAAGCCATCATTTCCTCCATGACCACAAATAAAATAGTTTCCTATAATACAATACCGTAAATTTGTCGAAAATTCAAATGTCTCTATCTGTCGCAATTCATAAAATGAGCTAAATTCCGCTATTTACCCTTTTTTCGGATGATGCAGGGATGGAAAGCTTCTTCTCAATATTTCGTTCTCCCCGTGCTATCGAATGGAAAAAATTTCGGAATTAAGCTTCTCAAACTTGTATTGTTGCTCCAAGATTGCGAAAAGTCGTATTTTAGACAATTTTAGGGGAATCAAAAAATGCCGAAAGAACTCTCATTATATCTTCATTTTCCGTTTTGTCAGCGAAAATGTTTTTATTGCGATTTTAATTCCTACGCCGACAAGAATCGTCTTATCCCCGATTACCTTCGGGCATTGGAAAATGAGATAAGGCGGTTTTCGCCTCAACATCCGGTTATCCGCTCGGTCTATTTCGGGGGCGGGACTCCCAGCCTGATTCCGGCGGAAAGCCTGACGAAGCTGTTGGCCTATGTAAGGCAATATTTCGGAGTCGCCGCCGATGCCGAGATCACTATCGAAGTCAATCCGGGCACGGTTGGGATTGAGGATTTGATCATCCTGCGCACCGGCGGATTCAACCGGCTAAGCATTGGACTGCAGGCGGTTCAGAATAAAATTTTGAACACTATCGGCCGCATCCATACTTGGGAGCAATTCCGGGAGGTTTTCGGGTATAGCAGGGAATGCGGATTTGACAATATCGGAGTGGATCTCATCGCCGGGCTTCCCGGGCAGACCACCGGGGATTGGAACGTATCGCTTCAGAAAGTAACCGAATTAGGACCGGAACATCTTTCAGTCTATGCTCTGCAAATCGAGGATGGGACACCGCTGGCGGAGATGATTGAGCGTGGCGCAGTGGAGCTTCCCGCTGAAGAGGAAGTGGCCCGGATGCTCAACCAAGCGATGGTTTTTTTGCGCAGTCAAGGCTTTGAGCACTATGAGATCGCCAACTATGCAAGACCGGGTTACGAGAGCCGGCACAACTTCGGCTATTGGACGGGCCGGGATTATCTGGGGTTCGGCGCGGGAGCGAGTTCTACTTGTTACGGCGAACGCTGGGTGAATCTGAAAGACCCGGAGCTCTATGCGGAGCGGCTTCGGGCGGGTTTATCGGTCATTGCCGAACGGGAAACCCTCGATGAGACGAAACGATTGACGGAGGCCGTGATGCTGGGGTTACGAGTTCGGAGAGGCCTCGATTTGGATTGGTTGCGGGAAAGGTTTCACCTGAATTTACTGGATCAAGCCGGTCTGGAGATTGAACAGTTGGCTGCCGCAGGGCTGGTGGTGATCCGCGAGAACCGATTGGCCTTGACCGATGAGGGAGTTCTGGTGAGTAATCAGGTTTTAGCGAAGATTATGCGGAATTTGTAACCGTTTTGCCTAAGAGGCGCCCCGGTTCATACGATTCGCGAAACCGGGCGGGTTAAGGTTGGGTTACGGCGCAGGAATGAGCGGACTGAATCCAGAAGTATAATGCTACGCCCGTATAGTTTTTCGAACAGCCTGGGCAGTTTCATTGCGGCGTGATAGTGCGTTAGCCCTGGTAATATTTTTAAAGAAGAAGGTTTCGTGATGCATTTTGCACCCGCTTATAGTGCTGATGTTACACCGGGTGGCGGTTTATGGTTTTTATTTTGGAATCATCAAATTGTAATGGACATTGCCAATGCCGGACCCGGCATCCCTTTCTTTGCGGAACCGCCCGCGGCGTCTTTGGGATTGAAGGCCGACACTTGTCAGTTTCTCGGAACCTATGATAAAACGCCCTGTTTTACAGCGGAGTTGGCGGATGAAGCAACCCTTCCGGAAACAATGGCTTTTCAACCCTGGCGGCAATGCTATGGCGGTTTGGATGATGAGCTGTTTTGGGTTATCGGTCGTGCCGCCCATTTGCTGCATTGGAATCGGACGAATCGCTTCTGCGGTTGTTGCGGCTATCCGCTGCAATGGATGGCGAAAGAACGGGGAAAAACTTGCCCGCAGTGTGGCAATCCGGTTTTTCCCCGTATCTCGCCGGCAATTATCGTTGCCGTTTTCAAAGGAGAGCGGATTTTGCTGGCCAGGGCCGCCCGTTTTACTCACAATCTCTATAGCATATTGGCGGGATTCGTCGAACCCGGTGAAACCCTGGAAGAGTGTGTGCGACGCGAAGTATATGAGGAAGTTGGAATTACCATCCGGGATCTGCGATACTTTGGGAGCCAGCCCTGGCCTTTTCCTGATTCCTTGATGATCGCCTTTACCGCGCGGCATGCGGCGGGCGAGATCCGGGTGGATAATCAGGAGATAACCACCGCCGACTGGTTCACCGCCGCAGAACTGCCGCGGATTCCCGAACCTGTCAGTATCGCCCGGCGCATGATCGACTGGTTCATCGCGCAGGGACAGTCCGGATCATGTTGAGATGGGTTTTTCACCTGCCTCCGATGGGTTTGAGCATAAGTGGCTGTGCAATGGTTATATTGTAAGAGAACGGGCGATCCGAGCCAAAATTTGGCGGCTAAACCTCTTGACAAACAAGATGGGCAGTGATATTTTTGAAGTAGATTAGCACTCGTCACCTAAGAGTGCTAACAATAATCAAAAGAGGTGCTTGTATATGGCCTCCGAATTGGACGAACGCAAAAAACACATCTTAAAAGTGATTACCGACGACTACATCGCTTCGGCAGAACCGGTTGGTTCGCGGACGATTGCCCGTCGCTATAATTTAGGACTGTCTCCAGCGACGATTCGGAATGAGATGGCGGACCTTGAAGAGAGTGGCTATCTAGAGCAACCTCATACATCAGCCGGACGGATCCCTTCCGAACTCGGGTACAGGTATTATGTGGATGCTTTAATGGCACACAAAAAATTACTGAACCAGGAGATAGAGCAGATCTATATCGAACTGGAGAAGCATCATCAGGAGATCGATCAGGTTATTCACCAAACTTCAAAAATCCTCGGCCAATTTACCAAATTTCCGTCTCTGGTGTTAAGTCCGCAATTAAATTCGGCCAGTTTTCGGCATATTCAATTGATCCGGCTATCGGAGACGACGATTTTGGTACTGATCGTTACCGATACCGGATTCGTTGAAAATAACGTGATTGAGATGGGTTCAGGAATCTCCGATTCGGAATTGGAACAGATCTCCAATTTTTTCAATTCCAAACTCCGCGGCGTGTGCTTGAAGGAGTTTCGTCCGGCGTTATTAAATGAAATCCGTTCCGAGATGGTCTTTAAGAATGAGTTTTTCGACGAAGCCGTAAAAATTCTGATTCGCGCCGCTTCCAAACAGGCCAAGGAACGGGTTATCGTAGGCGGGACCACCAAAATTCTTGAGCAACCGGAGTTTGCCGATCTGGAGCGTTTTAAATCATTCTCGCAACTGCTCGATGAGGAAGAACGTTTGTATACCTTGTTGACTCCGAGCGGGTACAGGGGCGCCCAGGTCAAGATCGGCCATGAAAATGAGGAAACAGTCATTCAAGATTGCAGCGTGGTCACAGCCGGTTATGAGATCGCCGGGAGGACCGTCGGGGTTATCGGCGTGTTGGGACCCACACGGATGGATTACGCGAAGGTAATGCCGATAGTCGAATATACCGCCACGATACTCAGCGAATTACTGACCCAAATTTACAATAAAACGAGCAAGTAAGCCGGGGAGATACCCGACTTAATAATAACCCCGGATGAGTAAGGAGGATGGATGTCCATTCAGGAAGCAGCAAACCGTTCGGAAGTTGATCAGCCAATGGCGGCGTTGATTCATAATGCCGGCGCCATTCGCGCGGTAACGGAAGCGGTTGCGGGCACTTTAGGTCCAAAAGGACTGGATTGCATGCTCGTCGATGAATGCGGCGATGCTCTGGTTACCAACGATGGCGTCACGATTCTAAAAACGATGGACATTACCCATCCGGCCGCCCGGATATTAATCAATGCTGCCCAGTATCAAGAGGAAGAAGTCGGCGATGGCACCACCACCACCGCCGTGATGATCGGCGCTTTGGTCAACGAAGGGGTAAATCAAGTACTGAGAGGCGTGCCGGTCATTAAAGTAATCGAGGGTATCGACTCCGGAATTTCGCGAGCGCTCAATTGGTTGGGTCAAATGGCTCAACCGGTCGATGATATCAATCATCCCGTGTTAGAAAGGGTTGCGTCGATAGCGGGCCGGGGTCATCGGGAACTGGCCCGTTTGATTGTTCAGGCTGCGCGTTTGGTGGGCGGGGAAAAGCTGCGGGAACCCGGCTTTAAGCTGGCCGATCAGATTCTGGCGTTGGAAGGTTCCGAAAGTTCATTGATTCAGGGCACCATCATTACGCGGGAACCAATCAACCGCCAGATGCCTCGTCAGGTCGCGGATACAAGGATTGTCATTCTCGACGACGCCTTGGAACCCCAGAAAGTGGCAGCCGAGGCGTTGGGCAGCAAGGCCGGTTTTGAGCAACAACTACATAATGAACAGCTTCTCCGGGAAAACCTTCAGAAACTAGCGCAGATTGGCGTTCAAGCTATTTTTACTGATCGGGCTATTTCCGATGGGGCGGAAGATCTGTTGACTGACTTAGGGATCATTGGCGTGGCGCGAGTCGCGATGCATGAATGGCGCCGCTTGGCGGAGTTGACCGGCGCCCGCCCACTGAAGCGGACCAGCCTCGCAAAGCCTGCCTTGGAACTCCTCAAACTGACCGGGCAAGCGGCTGAAATACGGGTGAATGAGCGTTTTAAACAGATTCAGGTTTTGGGAAAACCGGAACAAAAGTATGTCACGGTTCTGGTGGGCGCGTTCACCAAAGAAGTCGTGGGAGAGCGCGAACGAATCGCCAAAGATACCGCGGCAGCGGTGCAAGCCGCCTGGAATGGCGGGATTGTCCCCGGCGGTGGCAGCGCTGAATTGGCGGTTGCCCGGTTGCTGGAGCAAGAACCGCTCCGGGGAATGGCCGGTTACGGATTTCAATGTGTCATTGAATCCCTGAAAAAACCGCTGGCGCAGATCTGCGTCAATGCCGGATTTAACGCGTTGGAAAAGGTCTCCGAAGTCATCGCTGCGCAACTCGAACAGCATTCTAATTCCATCGGGATCGACTGCGAGGACGGGACTGTCATCGACCTGGCCGCCGCCGGGGTTTATGACCCCTTTTTAGTAAAATATCACGCGCTAAAATCAGCGGGAGAAGTGGCTGAAGCGATTTTACGAATCCAAACGATCATAAAAATGAAAGAAGAGCGGGAACCGCTCCTTGAGAAAACCTGGGATAATTGATAGTATTTTTTAAGAAATTAGCCACGGTCAGTCTATTTTGACATTTGGAGGCAATCAATGGTGAAAAAGGAACAAAATATCGCGGAAAACGTTAGCCTAAATGAAACAGCAGGGTCTGAAGCAACGGCTGAAGAAAAAAAGACGGTTGAAAATAATGTTGTATCTCCGGAGGAGCGCCTCGCCCAACTGGAACAGGAACTCCAGAGCACCATCCAAGCAAAAGATGAATACTATAATCGTTTGTTAAGGAATCAAGCGGATTTCGATAATTTTCGGCGCCGCACCCGCACGGAGATGGAACAACTCACGTTGAGTGCGGGCGAAGACTTGGTTAAGAAGATCTTGCCGGCTCTGGACAGTCTGGAACGTGCTGTACTGTGTTTTAACGAACAACAGGATAATTGCAGCTGGCGGGAGGGTGTGGAACTCACTCTCAAACAATTCCGGAATATCTTGATGACGGAAGGGTTGGAAGCAGTGGTCGCGCTGGAACAGGAGTTCGATCCGCAAGTTCATGAAGCCGTGATGCAAGAGGAGAGTTCGACGGTTTCAACGCCCACAGTTGTGCAGGAGCTGCAGCGGGGCTATAAATTTCGCGGCAAGCTGCTACGCCCGGCGCTGGTGAAAGTGGCCGTACCTGCCAAATAAGCAGAAAGCCGAGCAATGAATGTCGTTACCAACAGATTAAACAAATTATTTTAAAAGTATTTGAACAGGGGGTTCTTACAATGGCTAAAGTTATTGGAATTGATTTAGGTACAACCAACTCTTGTATGGCCGTGATGGAAGGCGGCGAAGCGGTAGTTATCGCCAATGCCGAAGGCGGTCGTACGACGCCGTCCGTCGTCGGGTTTTCAAAAACCGGCGAGCGAATGGTGGGACAGGTGGCCAAACGCCAAGCGGTTGCCAATCCCGACCGGACCGTGGTCTCCATCAAACGGCGCATGGGCACAGATTACAAAGTGAGCATTGATGATAAACAGTATACGCCCCAGGAGATCTCGGCGATGGTTCTGCAAAAATTGAAAACCGACGCCGAAGCGTATCTCGGTGAAAAGATTGACAAGGCAGTTATCACTGTTCCGGCCTATTTCTCCGACTCACAGCGCCAGGCTACCAAAGATGCCGGCCGGATCGCCGGGCTTGAAGTCCTGCGGATTATCAATGAACCGACCGCGGCCGCATTGGCTTATGGTTTGGATAAGGGCGAGGACCACACCATCCTGGTTTATGACTTAGGCGGCGGAACCTTTGACGTATCCATCCTTGAATTGGGGGATGGCGTATTTGAAGTCAAGGCCACCAGCGGTAATAACCGATTGGGCGGCGATGATTTCGACGAGCGGATCGTCAATTGGATGGCTGAGAACTTTAAGCGTGATCAAGGCGTCGATCTTCGTAATGACCGCATGGCGATGCAGCGTTTGAAGGAAGCAGCCGAGAAAGCCAAGATCGAATTGTCGGGTCTGGCTTCCACCAATATCAACCTGCCGTTTATTACGGCCGTCAATGGCGAGCCGCGCCATTTGGATATGACCTTGACTCGGGCGAAGTTTGAAGAGTTGTGCGCCGATTTGATCGACGCCACCGTCGGGCCGACCAAACGGGCTTTGGCTGATGCCGGTCTGGAACCGAAAGACATCGATAAAGTGATTCTGGTGGGCGGTTCGACCCGGATTCCGGCTGTCCAAGAACTAGTCAAGAAGATCATCGGCAAGGAGCCCTATAAGGGAGTCAACCCGGATGAGGTCGTAGCGATTGGTGCCGCGATCCAGGGCGGTGTGCTGACCGGTGAAGTGAAAGATATCGTTTTGTTGGATGTAACTCCGCTTTCATTGGGGTTGGAGACTTTGGGCGGCGTGTTTACGCGGATTATCGACCGGAACACCACAATTCCGACGTCAAAGAGTCAGATTTTCTCCACAGCCGCCGACAACCAGACTGCGGTGGATATCCATGTTTTACAGGGTGAACGCCCCATGGCGGCAGACAACATCACCCTCGGCCAGTTCCGCTTGGATGGCATTCCAGCTGCGCCGCGCGGCGTGCCCCAGATCGAAGTGACTTTTGATATCGACGCCAATGGCATCGTTCATGTCTCGGCCAAGGATAAAGGAACCGGCAAGGAACAGAAGATTACCATTACCTCTTCGAGCGGATTGAAGGAAGACCAGATTCAGCGGATGATGAAGGACGCAGAGGCCCACGCCGACGAGGATAAACGCCGCCGCGAAGAAGTTGAGGCCATCAATGAGGCTGACAGCCTCATCTATTCCACTGAAAAAACGCTCAAGGACATTGGCGACAAGGCGGATAAAGCCCAGGTTGAAAAGGTCAACCAGTTAAAAGATGATCTCCAAAAAGAGGTTGCCGCCAAAAACCTTACGGCAATCAAAGAAAAGCAGGAAGCTCTCCAAAAGGCATTGCACGAACTTTCCGCCACTATCTATAGCCAGAATCAAGGGCAAGCCGGTGGTGGACCCGGTGCCCAAGGCCAGGCGCAGGATCAGCCCAATTATGGCCCGCAAGCGGAAGGTCCGACAGTCGATGCCGATTACAAAGTGCAAGATGACAAATAACCGGGAAGCCCAATAGGGTTTCCAATCATAGAAATACCAGCGACAATTGACAATTGATGGCCGTATTTCCAGGCTTGATTCGATTGTCAATTGTTCGTTGTAATTAATTAGTAATATCTTTGTACCCGGATTAATGATAAACTAATTTGGATATGAATCCATCTTTAACGATGGGTTTTTGGGACACGGGAATTAAAATGTAAAGGAAATTGCGATGGCAAAGCGAGATTATTATGAAGTTCTCGGGGTAGCCAAAACCGCCAGCGACGAAGAGCTGAAAAAGGCTTACCGGAAACTGGCTCGTCAATACCACCCCGACGTTAATAAGGAAAACCCACAGGAAGCCGAGGCCAAATTCAAAGAGATCAATGAGGCTTACAGCATCTTGAGTGATCCGCAAAAACGCGCCGCTTACGATCAATATGGTCATGCGGGAACCGATCCGAACTTCGGCGCCGGAATGGGTGGCGATTTCTCGGATTTCGGTTTTGAAGGCTTTGGCGATATCTTTGATATGTTCTTTGGCGGCGGGGGCGGCGGCGGCCGGGGTTCACAACGCCGGACCGGTCCTCAACGCGGCAATGATCTTCGCTATGACATGGAGATTACTTTTGAGGAGGCGGCCTTCGGGAAGGAAGCTACCATTGAGATCCCCCGGACTGAAGTTTGCCCCACTTGTAGCGGCAACGGCGCCAAGCCGGGCACGCCGATCAAAACCTGTCCCCATTGCGGTGGATCAGGCCAGGTTCAAGTCACTCAGAATACGGCTTTCGGCCGGTTTGTGAATGTCCGCACCTGTGAACATTGTCACGGCGCGGGCAAGACGATTCAAACCCCATGCGACGAATGTAACGGTAGCGGCCGGGTCCGCCGCAACCGCAAGATCGAGATTAAGGTTCCGGCCGGCGTCGAGAGCGGCTCGCGGCTGCGGGTATCCGGCGAGGGAGAGGCCGGCTTGCGGGGCGGGTCGCCGGGTGATTTGTATGTCTACATTTATGTAAAAGCCCACTCCCGCTTTGAACGCCAGGGCGACGATGTGATCAGCGAGATTTCGTTGAGCATGACCCAGGCTGCTTTGGGAACGACCATTCTTGTGGATACTCTGGATGGCAAGGTGGAATTGAAGATCCCCGAGGGGACGCAGCATGGCACGCAGTTCCGCATGCGCGGCCATGGGATAACCCATTTGCGCGGTCATGGTCGGGGCGATCATTTCGTCCGGATCAAATTGGCGGTTCCGACAAAGCTCAATTCCGAACAACGGGAGCTCTTAAAGAAACTGGCTGTCTCTTTCGGCGAAAAACCGGCCGCCGAGGAAAAGGGTTTTATGGATAAAGTCAAAGAGGCTTTTAAATGACAAATACTCCAGAAGGCCAGCCTTCTGGAGTATTCATTTGTTCCTCAAACGAAGTGAAGCGATGGATAGACAGAAGGAGAGCCGATGGCGGATACATACTGGTGTGAAGTGAAATTGGCGGCGGTCCCGGAGACGGAAGCCGAGTTAATTGCCGATTTTTTTCAAGAAGAGGGAGCCGGGGGCGTTGTCTATGATGATCCGGCCATTCTCGACCAAGTGACTTTAACGGATGACGAATATTTGGGCGAGGAGTTTCCCGGGAAATTGCCCGGAACGTTTGGCATGCGGGCTTACTTCCCCGTGGATGACCGGCTGGGCGAGCGGCTGCAGCGGTTGGCGGGGAAACTTGAGCCGTTGCTGGGAACCCATCCCGAGTTCGAATTGCGGCAGATCCGCGAGGAAGATTGGGCCGAGGCTTGGAAAAGCTATTTTAAGCCGGAGCATATCGGCCAGATTGTGATCAAGCCGAGTTGGGAGAATTATAGCGTGCAGCAGGGTGAGTTGGTGGTGGAGCTGGACCCGGGCATGGCCTTCGGGACTGGGACCCATCCCACGACCCGGCTTTGTCTGTTGTTATTACAGGAACTGGTGAAATTTCCGCTACAGGTGCTGGATGTCGGAACCGGCTCAGGAATTCTGGCGGTCAGCGCCGCCAAATTGGGAGCCGCGGCGGTGGTAGCCTCGGATATCGATCCGCTGGCGGTGCGAATCGCCGCCGAGAACGCGGAACGCAACGGGGTTGCCGGCCGGATCGCCTGCCGGGAAGGAAACTTGTTGGAACTCGGTCTCACCAAGCAGTTTGATCTGGTGGTTGCCAATATTATTGCCAACGCCATTTTGGCGATCATTCCCGACGTGCCGGGAGTGCTGGCCCCCGGCGGCCGGTTTTTGGCCTCGGGGATTATCGAGGAACGTTATCCCGAGGTCCAGGCGGCCCTCGGCGAACGGGGCTTTGTCATCGAAAAGAGTCTGCATGAGGACGGCTGGGTAGCGGTAATTGCCGTAATGAGAGAATTGGAAGCCTAGGATAAAGTCTTTCAAATCAGAAATCCTCTAACTAAAAGACTTTTAAAAGCGTTGTGATAAACCCTGTCCGAAGGCCAGGGTGAACACAAAAGCTCAGAAAAACAAGTGATAAAGTCGATTTTTAATCCTTTGAAAGAGTGATTTCCGAATTTGAGGACTTTATCACATGGCTTTCAATGCTTTATCGCTTGTTTTAAGCAAGCGCTGTGACCCTTCCGGCTTTTGGCCGGGTGAATCACAGCTCTTTTACGAAGGAGACGGTTGCGATGACCCGGTTCTTTATTCCGGCGGATCAGATCACCGGAGAACAAGTAGTGCTAAAAGGCGCGGATGCGCATCATCTATCCAAGGTCCTCCGGAGTAAAGTCGGCGACGAATTGACCGTCCTGAACGGCAAGGGGGAAGAGTACCGGGCGGTGCTCACCGCTCTGCAACCGGAGACCGTCCGGGCCGAATTGATTGAGACCGTCGGCCGCCAGGCAGAAGCGGCCGTCCGGATTCATCTGGTTCAAGGCATGCCCAAAGGCGAGAAGTTGGAATGGATCCTCCAGAAAAACACCGAGCTGGGCGTGGCCGGTTTCCAACCGGTGATGACCGAGCGGAGCACCGTGCGGCTGGATCCCCCGGCCCGGGCCAAAAAACTGGAACGTTGGAGCAAGATCATCCGCGAAGCCGCTGAACAATCGGGGCGTCAGCTCCTTCCCGAGCTCGAACCGATTCGTGAATGGCGGGAACTGCTCCGCCGTCCTTTCCGGCCGGGGCTGGTGTTGATCCCTTGGGAAGGAGAGCGGACGCGATCGTTGCGCCAGGCGCTCACCGAGCATCAAGGCGTTCCGGATGTTCTCACTGTTTTGATCGGTCCCGAAGGGGGATTCTCCCTGGCCGAAGTGGAGCAGGCGCAGGACCTCGGAGCGGTACCGGTCACGCTGGGCCCTAGAATCCTAAGGACCGAGACCGCCGGTCTGGCGGTGGCTGCGGCCATCCTGTATCATTATGGCGAAATGGGCGGCTGATTCACAAGGATATTTCCATCAGCGCGAGACGTTCTCATCGGGGTCCGGCTGCGTCTTGCGGAGCCATTTGACCCTGCCGCGCAACGGGTCATAGAGCAAAGGCCCCAGCGGTTGGCCATGAAAGGCCTCGACGGTATAGATGACGATGGGCGAGTTGACCACGGCGGTATGAATGATCGCCACCCGGATGACCGGCCGG
Source organism: Hydrogenispora ethanolica (assembly GCF_004340685.1). Classification (NCBI taxonomy): domain Bacteria; kingdom Bacillati; phylum Bacillota; genus Hydrogenispora; species Hydrogenispora ethanolica. Next base: position 100,261 of record NZ_SLUN01000019.1, read on the forward strand.
AATTTCCGGTAGCTCTCGGCCACCCGGCGGTAAAACCCGGGATCCTCAGCCGAGGCTTTTTGTTCCTCCTGATAATATGCCTCCAGGTATTTAACCTCTTCTTCCCACCGCAGCTGGGCGGCGTCGACCCATTTCCGGTCATGCTTCTCCAAGAGCCATTTGAGATGATTGAGCAAGGCCGCGAATCCTTCCCGGTAGGGAATCTTCCTTTTTTCCAGGTTCTTTTTGGGCGGATTGGGCGTGATTTTGCGCTTTCGCAACTCCGCCAGAAGGTTCGAAGTGATCTCGCCGGTGGTCAGATTGATCCCCAAAGAATAGAGTTCGTCGAACCTTTCATCCGTCTCGAAACTGACCTTGAAATTGACCAGCAGATGGGGGTGGTAGATCAGAAAGGGCTGCTCGAAAAAGAAGGCCGGTTTCTCTTCCAATAGCGCCGTGATCTCCCGCTGGGTGCGGCGGGGATCCAGGTCGTAGGCGCAGGTGCCGCGGCAGATCAGGCCGCGCTGGCGGATGCCGTCGACAAACCATTGCAGTCGGAAACTGCCTTGATTAACCAGCTCGGAGCCGGGGTATTTGGCGAGCAGGTTCGGCTCGCAAACCATCTGCAGGTTGATGGTTTCGATCCGGGCCGGCCGGAAGAAAGTACGGGGGATCTCGGCTTGGCACTGGGCCATGATCAACTCGTTATCAATGACGTGATGTGGCGCGCCCGAGATCTTGAGCGTATCTACGACAAAGTTGAATACATTCTGGCTATCGGCCATAAGGACCTCTTCTCAAATTCAGATTTTTCCGCGACAATCGTAAACCAAGCCCTTGGCTATAGAAGTTGAGTTAAATTTTTAGATAAGCATCATGCCCCTAATGCCGGCCATGATGGAAACATGAGGGAAATTTATTTCATCCTCTATGTCAAAGGGCTACAGTAGATCGGACAAATCGTCCGGCTCCGTCTCCAGCAGGCCCTCGATCTCCTGGCCGAGCTTGGTGAAGCCCCGGTTCATCTCTTCCTGAGAACCGGACTGGGTGACCACTTCCATGATCCGCGCCTCGAAGCTCTTGCCGTGGCTCAGCTTGCTGATGACCCGTTCGCTCTCGCCGATCACCATCTCGAACATCCGCACTTTCTCATGGAGCAGCCGCAGCAGATGCTCCTCGATGGTGCCCCGCGTCGAAAGGTTGTAGATAAACACATCGCGCGCCTGTCCCAAACGGTGGATCCGGCCGATCCGCTGCTCCAAGCGCATCGGATTCCAGGGCAGATCATAGTTGATCATCGTGTTGCAGAACTGGAGGTTGATGCCCTCGCCGCCCGATTCGGTGCAGACCAGCACTTGATATTTGGGATACTCCTTGAACTCGTATTTGGTGAACTCTTTCTTGCTGGCCGACAGACTGCCGTCAAAGGCCAGACTGAAGATGCCGGCTTGCTCCAGCCGGGTCCGGATATAACTTTGGGTGGCCAGGAATTCCGTGAAGATGATCACCTTCTCCGGGGTCTTCTTGACCAGATCGATGACCACTTTCATCTTGGAGTTATCCTTGATCTGTTGCGCCAGCTTAAAAAGGGAGGCCGCCTGTTCTTGCCGTTCTTCCTCGATATTCATGGATTGCGCCAGTTTGAAGAGGGTCAATACCGCCGCGAAGGTGCTGGAACAGATCTCCCGTTGCAAGGTGAGCAGCGGCAGGCCGCCCATGCCCGAGCTGTCCAGCCTCAAACTCTGGCGGATGAACTCGCTGACCTGATCATACAAGCTCTGCTCCAGATTAGTCAGGGTGATCGGGATGTCCTGGACGTGCCGTTTGGTGAAACCCATATTCGAACCATGTTTGTTGCGGATCATGACCTCACTGAGGAGCCCCTTCAATTCCTGGGGATTCTTCGGTTTCCGCTTGTCATGGGTGTAGCGGCTTTTGAAGCTGCGGTAGTTGCCCAGCTGTCCGGGGCGGAGCAACGAGATCAGGTTGAAGAGTTCCTTCAGATCGTTCTGCAGCGGGGTGGCGGTCAGCAACAGAAAGTATTTCTTCTGAATGCTGTTCACAAACTGCCAGTTCTGGGTGGCGGTACTCTTCAGTTTATGGGCTTCGTCCACGATCACCAGGTCAAAATAGAGATCCAGGATCTGCTGGCGGTGGATCTCTTTCTTGGCCGTGTCGATGGAAGCGATCAGGTAGTCATAATGAGCCCAGTCGTATTCACGGCGGGCGATCAGGGTCGGAATCTCAAACTTCTCGCGTAGCTCGGTCTCCCATTGCCGGCAGAGGGTGGCCGGAGTCAGGATCAAAAAGCGTTTCACCAGCCCGCGCAGCATATATTCTTTGAGAATCATTGCCGCTTCGATGGTCTTGCCCAGACCGACCTCGTCGGCGAGGATGGCCCGGCCGCGCATTTGGGAGATGACTTTTTTAACCGTTTCCAATTGGTGGGGATAGGCGATGACGCCGTTCTGGCGCCAATGCTCCTGCAGATGGCTGATGACCTGCAGCTCTTCAAAGCCTCGGCTGAGAGTCAGTTCCTCGCCGCGATAGTGCAGTAAAAAGGCTTCCCAGCTATCCCATTGTTTGCGGTGCATCGGCAACAAAAACCGGGCGAAGTCGTCGGAGACCTCGATCATCGGCTGAAAATCGGGAAAGAGTTGGGCCAGCTGCAGTGTGCCCTTTGGAACTTCCGGATTCTTCTCGGTAAGTTGATCCCTGGATATGGTCGATGATTCCAAGTTACCCCTCCGTCCATAGAACAGGAAGATAAGGCGCGGCCGTACCCGATTTCCATCGGGAAAGCTTGCCGAATATTGCGAGTGTTGAGTTATTATTATCGTTTTAGCTTTGTTTTAACCCTGCTGGAATTAAAGCGTTTGGGGGAATCCTTCCGCAGGCCGGAGTTTCTCCCGACGTTTCCGGAATCGCTTGTTTAATGGTTACCATTGGCGGTTATCTCTCCGGAAATGGCCTGGCCGATCTGGACCGGCGTTATTTTCGGGTGATTGGCGTACGCCTTTCAACAGAATGCTCAATTTTGACAACAAAATATACTCCGGCAATTGCTGCCGGAGAAGATTCGGTAACAAAATGAACTACGGCGGTTACTGACGAAGTTCATTCCAAAATGAAATCCTCAAATTTTGTTTCCCGTTATCCGCATTTAGCAACCCGCAATGGGGGACTGAAAGGAGGAAATCTGTTTCAAAGGGTATTCCCTGTGTTTATCCCGCCCATTTACGGAAATTTGGTTATAAAAAATTTGAGGGGAGGGAACTGAGGAAAGATGTTGAAGAGTAGAAAGATGGCATGACTGAAATCAGCTGGGCCGAAATCACTGTGAATTATTGATCCGATTCTCCGTTATCCGGACGGAAAGTCGTAATTCAGGAGGGAAAAACGATGGATTTTTTACAGGTCATCAAGGAGAAAGCCAGCGCGGCGCAGCGTCGCATCATCCTGCCGGAGAGCGGTGACAGCCGGGTGCTGAAAGCGGCGCGGCAGATCGTCGACCAAAAGCTGGCCCGGATCACGTTGATCGGGGAAGAACGGCAACTGCCGCGACAGGCTTCGGATTTGAGGATCGACCTCTCGGACCTGGAGATCATCGAGCCTGCGGCACATCCCAAGCGTGAGCAGTATGTTAAAACTCTTTACCAGCTCCGCAGGGAAAAAGGATTGTCGTTGGACGAAGCCCGGGAGTTATTGAATAATCCTTTATATTTCGGAACCATGATGGTTTATTGTGGGGATATGGATGGCATGGTGGCCGGATCGATCAGCACCACCGGGAATGTGCTCCGGCCAGCCCTTCAGATCATTAAAACGGAGCGGCGCTATCAGACGGTATCCGGTGCCTTCCTGATTTTTGTGCCGGATTGTATCCTCGGAGAGCATGGGTTGTTCGTCTTTGCCGATTGCGCCGTGAATGTCAATCCTGATTCGCGGACGCTGGCGGAGATCGGCATTCAGGCCGGACATACTGCCAGGAATCTGGCAAATTTTGAGCCGGTCATCAGCTTTCTCTCTTTTTCCACTCAAGGGAGCGCCAGCCATGAGATGGTCGACAAGGTCAGGGAAGCGGTTCAAATCGCCCGGGAAATGGAGCCCTCTTGGGCAATTGACGGCGAATTCCAAGCCGATGCCGCGCTGATCCCGGCGGTCGGACGCCAAAAAGCGCCGGGGAGCCCGGTGGCCGGCAAAGCCAATGTGCTCGTCTTCCCGGATCTGCAGTCCGGCAACATCGGGTATAAACTGGTGGAGCGGCTGGCCAAAGCCGTGGCGATCGGGCCAATCCTTCAGGGCATGGCCAAACCGGTGAATGATCTGTCGCGCGGCTGCAACAGCGATGATATCGTCAATATGGTCGCGATAACTGCGGTGCAAGCTCAAGCCACGATCCGTCCGTAAAGTTCAGAGCGTTTGGAAACGGAGCGTCCCGGTAAAATGATGGGCAAGGAACCGGGAGCTGAATAGAAGCGGTTCTTTTTCAAGCGGGTATCTTCTCCGGCAGGAACGTTCAGTCCGATCGTCGAATCTTTAAGTTTGGAAAAGTGAGGGTAACGATGAACGTTCAACGATTTTTGGATAAAATCACCGCCGATCGGAACTATCAGGGGCAGATCGTCTTCGAGCAACAGTCCTTTGCGAAGGAAGCGGTCTGGGGCCGGCTCGATCCGCCGCTCAGCGAACCGGTTCAACGCTTATTGGCGGAACGGGAGATCAAGGATCTCTATTCCCACCAGGCCGATGCCATCAATGCTATCCGCAGCGGCCGCCATACGGTGGTGGTGACCGGGACCGCCAGCGGCAAAACGCTCTGCTATCATCTGCCCGCCTTGGAAAGCTACCTGGCGGACCCCCAGAGCCGGGCGCTTTTTCTCTATCCCACCAAAGCGCTGGCCCAGGATCAATTAAAAAGCCTGCAACGGCTGGTTGAGGGTCTGCCGGCGCCGCCGCCGGCGATGGGCACCTATGACGGCGACACGCCGGTCAACCTCCGCAAAACCCTGCGCGATCGCGGCAATTTCGTCCTGACCAACCCGGATATGCTGCACCAGGGGATCCTGCCGAAGCATCCCGCCTGGTCCGCCTTTTTCACCAATTTAAAATACGTGGTCATCGATGAGGTCCATACGTACCGGGGCGTCTTCGGTTCCAACGTCGCCAATGTGATGCGGCGGCTGATCCGGATCTGCCGTCATTACGGCAGCATGCCGGTTTTCATCGCGGCTTCGGCCACCATCCATAATCCGTTGGAACATGCCCAGGAACTGGTGGGACTGCCGATGGAACTGGTGGATAACGACGGATCGCCGCGCGGCAGTAAACATTTTATCTTTTGGAACCCGCCGTATTTGGATGAAACCCGGACCGAACGGCGTAGCGCCAATACGGAAGCGGCCTGGCTGATGACAGAGCTGATCCGGGAGCGGATTCCCACCATCACCTTTACCAAGGCCCGGGTCGTTACCGAGTTGCTCTACCGTTATGTCCAGGATCAATTGCAACGTTACAGTCCGTCGCTGGCCGGGAAGATCCGGGCCTACCGGGGCGGCTACCTGCCGGAGGAACGCCGTGAGATCGAGCGGCAACTTTTCTCCGGTGAATTGCTGGGAGTGGCCAGCACCAATGCGTTGGAGCTCGGTATCGATATCGGCCAATTGGACGCCTGCCTGATCACCGGCTATCCGGGGACCATCGCTTCCACCTGGCAACAAGCCGGGCGGGTCGGCCGGGCGCACGAGGAGTCGCTGGTGGTGTACATTCCGCACCAGAATCCCATCGATCAGTACCTGGTCAAGAACCCCCAATACTTTTTCGAACGGAATCCCGAGGCCGCGGTGATCGATCCCAATAATCCCCATATTCTCATGGGCCACCTCCGTTGCGCCGCGCTGGAAGGGCCAGTGAGCGGACTGGATTGCCAATCGTTCGGGGCCTACGCTCCGGCCTTGCTGGAACTGTTGGGCGAGGCGGGGGAGTTGAAACAGCTGCAGCACCAGTGGTACTGGCGGTCGAACGGCTTCCCGCCGGCCGATGTCAGCTTGCGCAATATCTCCGACAATACTTTCAGCATCGTCGATGTCACCGTCAAACCCGGCAAAGTCATTGGCACGCTGGAAGAGGCCAGCGCCTATCAGCAGATCTATACCGAAGCCATCTATCTGCACGACGGCGAGACCTATTTCGTCAAAGAAATGAACGTACCCCAAAAAGTCTCCTATGTCGAGAAGATCGATGTCGATTACTATACCCAGTCCATCACCGAGGTACAGATTACTACCACCGCCAAGGAGCTGGAGCGGGAATGGCGCAAGGCCGCCACCGGGTTCGGCGACGTGGAAGTGATGATCAAACCGTATCTGTTCCGGAAGATCAAGTTCGGCTCCAGGGACAGCATCGGTTTTGGCAAGATTGACTTGGAACCGCAGGTAATGCAGACCAATGCGCTTTGGGTCGTGCCGCCGCCGTCGACTTTGCACCGGGTCAAAGAGTTTCAGCGGGATCCGGTCGAGGCGATGCTCGGCATCGCCAATGTGCTCACCGAAGTCCTGCCGTTTCTGGTGATGTGCGATACCGGGGATATCGGTTCGGTGGTCGATCTGAAAAACAACGGCGCACCGTCGATTTTCGTCTATGACAAGTTCCCGGGCGGTATCGGGTTTGCCCACCGTTCGTTCGAAAGCGTGGAAGACCTTTTCCATAAGGCGCTGGAACTGATTCAAACCTGTTCCTGCGAGGACGGCTGCCCGTCGTGTGTCGGATCGCCGCTGCCGCCCAATCCCCAATTGGATCCGGATACTACCGCCAAAGGGCGGATCCCCGACAAGGAAGGGGCGCTAATCATCCTGCATGACCTGTTGGAATTGGAACCCTACGTCCCGAAGGAACGGAAAGCGCCGGCCGTGGCCGGCGCAAGCGCGACGCCGGTGCCGGATGTCCCGTATCCGCCGTTGCTTCGCCTGCCCGAGAAGATCGAACAACAGCTCCGCCAGAAACTGGCGATGCCGAGGAGGAAAAACGAATGAATGAGATCAAATTGGCCGTTATCGGCGGCTCCGGGGTATATCAGCCTGCGATGCTGGATGACGTCTCGGAAGTCGCCGTGGAAACCCCCTATGGGGAGATCCGGCCCATGGTCGGAAAGATCGCTGGAAGGCAGGTTGCCTTTCTGGCGCGGCACGGCAGGGAGCATTCGCTGCTGCCGCATCAATTGAACTACCGGGCCAATATTTGGGGATTGAAAAGTCTGGGAGTGGAACGGATCATCGCCACCACGGCGGTGGGGAGCCTGCGCGAAGAGCTGGCCCCTGGAGCGCTGGTCCTGGTGGATCAGTTTTTGGATTTTACCAAGCAACGGCCGTTGACCTTCTTTGAAAGTGGCGAGGTACACCGGGCCCACATTGACGTGACCGAGCCCTATTGTCCGGATCTCCGGCGCCAGCTCGAAGGGGCGGCGACTTCCGCCGGGATCGCGGTTCATTCCGGGGGTTGTTATGTCTGCGCCGAAGGGCCGCGCTATGAAACCGCGGCGGAGATCCGCATGTACAGCCAGTTGGGCGGAGCGGTGGTCGGGATGACCGGCGTACCCGAGGTGGTGCTCGCCCGGGAACTCGGAATCTGTTACGCCGGAGTCAGCATGGTCACGAACTGGGCGGCGGGGATCAGTCCCATTCGCTTGGATCATGCCGATGTGGTCCAGATTATGAACGAACATGGCCAAAAAATTGTCAATCTGATCATCGGCTGTTATCAAGCGATCGGCGCCGTTTCCGACTGCGGTTGCCGGCGCGGTTCGGAGGGAAAAGAATGAGCGGGTGGCGCACTTTCGCCTGGCAAGACGGCCGGCTGACGTTCCTCGATCAGACGTTGCTGCCGGGAGAGACCCGTTATATTACCACCCAAGACTATCGGGTCGTCGCTGACGCCATTCGACGGCTCAAAGTCCGGGGTGCGCCGGCCATTGGGATCGCGGCCGCTTACGGAGTGGTGCTGGGAGCGAAGGAACTCGCCGGAGCGGCGCAGTTTGGCGAGAAAGTCCGGCAGGTCATCTCCGAACTGGCGGAGACCCGTCCGACTGCAGTCAATCTGTTTTGGGCGCTCAAACGGCAACAGGCCGTGCTGGAACGGAACGAATCTCAGGCAGAAGCGGCGATGATTATCACCGCCTTAGAGAATGAAGCTTGCCAAATTGCCGCCGAGGACGAACAAGTTTGCCGGGCCATTGGGGAGAATGGCGCGACGCTCTTGGCGGATGGGATCACCGTACTGACCCATTGCAATGCGGGGGCATTGGCTACTGCCGCCTATGGGACGGCTCTCTCCGCCATCCGCATGGCTCACCGGCAAGGCAAACGGATTAGCGTCTTTGCCGATGAGACCCGTCCGTTGCTGCAAGGCGCGCGTCTGACCGTTTGGGAACTGATGCAGGAAGGGATCCCGGTGACTTTAATCACAGACAATATGGCTGCCGCAGTTATGCATTTGGGCAAGGTTCAAGCGGTGATCGTGGGCGCTGACCGGATCACCGCCAACGGGGATGTCGCCAATAAGATCGGCACCTATGGTTTGGCGGTGCTTGCCAAGGAGCATGGCATCCCGTTTTATGTGGCGGCGCCGCTCTCGACCATCGATCTGGAGCTGGCTTCCGGAGCGGATATTCCCATTGAGGAACGGGCTGCCGCGGAGGTCACTTCTTTTGGCGGGATCCCGGTCGCCCCGGAAGGAGTCGCGGTCTTCAATCCGGCCTTTGACGTCACGCCGGCCAAATACGTGACAGCGATCATCACCGAAAAGGGCATCGCTACCGGGGACTGGAAGCGTACTTTTCGAAGCTGGATTACACCAAATGAATAAAAGACCGTGCTTAAAAGCTCGGTCTTTTGGCTGCTACAAACTTGCCGGCTCCATAGAGCGGCAAAGAATGATAGACTTGGAAACAGTGGGGACAAAACCACTTTCCTTCGGCCCGTAATAATTTGTGGCGCCGACATAGCGGGCATATCATGTTATCACCTCTATCCAACGGTTTTCATATGCCCAGATGAACCAGGATATATTCATCATATGCCATAAAGTCTTCCGTCGTCCAGTTAAGAAACGATGGAAATGATGATAATATTTGGTTCAGACCGGTTTAAGAAATTTGAAAATCAATCATGATTCTCCGTCGGCCAGAGATACTATGGTTATCTCGACGAAAGGAGGGTCCGGTTTGGCCAAGAAACCGCAGAAAAACGACAGCAAACGGATGGAGACCGCTTCTGAAATATCCGCCATCCATGAGCATGCCGAGAGCAGTCGGCATGGAGACATGGAGTATGCCAGCGATTTATTGACCGACGTTTCGCAATCCGGCATGAACAAGCGGCGACAACCCCGGAAAAAACAGTAACCTCTCATCTGGAAGGGGCGTCTCCGACGCCTCTTCTGCTTGTTTACGCCCAGCGGATATGCTATGATATAAAGACTGAGTTGCCACGGGGAACCTATGGTAGCTCTCGCCGGATCAATCCATGATGCGGCTCTTTTTGAGATGAAAACGAATTCGAAAATGTTATTTGGGAGTGACCGTTCGATGAATCAAGACCAAGCCGAAGTACGGGTGCGATTTGCGCCGAGTCCGACCGGATATTTACATATCGGAGGCGCCAGAACCGCAATTTACGATTGGCTACTGGCCCGGCGCACCGGGGGCAAATTCTTATTACGGATTGAGGATACGGACCGGAATCGGTTTGTACCGGACTCGCTCGATGATATCCTGGCCAGCTTACGGTGGTTGGGGTTGGAGTGGGATGAGGGACCGGAAACGGGCGGCGGGTACGGACCTTATTTTCAATCAGAACGGTTGGACCTCTATCATCAATACGCTCAACAATTGGTGGCCGAGGGGAAAGCTTATTACTGTTACTGCACCTCGGAACGGCTTCAAGAATTGCGCAAGAGTCAAGAAAACGCCAAAGTTCAAGCGGGTTATGATCGGTTGTGCCGGACATTGTCCGCTGCCGAATGTGAGCAGCGGAATCAAGCCGGGTTGCGGAGAGTGATCCGGTTTAAGACCCCGTTGAGTGGTCGGACCGTCGTGAAGGATCTGATCCGTGGCGAGTTGGTCTTTGAGAACGAGACTCTCGAAGACCTCGTCCTGATAAAATCGGATGGCTTTCCCACCTACCACTTTGCCAACGTGGTGGATGACCACTTGATGAAGATCAGCCATGTTTTGCGTGGCGATGAATGGATCGCCAGCACGCCGGTACATGTGCTGTTGTATGAGGCATTCGGCTGGCAACCGCCGCAGTTTGCCCATCTGTCGATTTTTCTCTCCCCGGATGGCAAGGGGAAACTGAGCAAGCGGCATGGTGCCACCAGCGTTAAGGAGTACCGCGAGCAGGGTTATCTTCCGGAAGCCTTATTCAACTTTTTATTGCTTTTGGGCTGGAATCCCGGCACCGAGCAGGAGATTTTCGCTAAAGAGGAAGCGGCCCAAGTTTTTGGCCTTGATCGGGTCAACGCCTCGCCGGTGAAGTTTTCCACTGACAAACTGAACTGGTATAACGGAGTCTATATCCGTAGTTTGGGCCATCAAGACTTGGCTGAACGTTGTCTGCCGTTTCTGCAAAAGGCGAATTTATTACCGGATCCCTGTCCGGCGGAACGATTCGCTTATCTGGTCAGCCTGATTCCCTTGGTTCAGGAACGGCTGAAGCTTTTGACCGATGCGCCGCAGTTGCTGGATATTTTCTTGCAAGAGGAGATTCCAGCTCTGTCTAAAGAAGTACTCATCCCCAAAAAGATGGACCAGGCAACAACCTTGCGAGTATTGGTCCATACGCACGAGGCTTTGCAAAACGTCGCTGACGATTTTCAGGAAGCAGAGTTAGAGGCCACTCTCCGGGAACTGGCGATAAAGCTTGAATTGCACGATGGGCAGATCTTTATGCCGATCCGCGTGGCGATGTCGGGCCGGACCGCCACGCCGGGCATCTTCGAGAGTCTTCATGCCTTGGGGAAAGACCGCGTATTACGACGAATCCAGACGGCGATCCAGGTTCTTTCCTAGCCGGTGACCAGAAAAGGTTGAATTTGCCCAATCGAGGTCAAAATTGCCTGGCAAAACGAAAATTGTTAGTAAATAAGTATTGACTCCGGCCTGCTTCGTTGGTATAATAATTTTTGCGCACTGGGGGATCGTCTAGTGGTAGGACAACAGGTTCTGGCCCTGTCGGCGAGGGTTCGAGTCCTTCTCCCCCAGCCATTTAAAAAACGAATATCCATTATCAATTTTTGGTCCTATCGTCTAGAGGCCTAGGACACCGCCCTCTCACGGCGGAGACACGGGTTCGAATCCCGTTGGGACTACCATACCAGCTAAATCGTGGTTTTTGATCTTCGAATAGTGGAAAATTTTTAGTAAGTACGGTGACCCTGATTTATGAAAATAGGGAACCGCCCTTACAAAAATCACTAGAGCGGAGACTTAACCAAGAACATAAACTTTCAAAGAATCCTCTTTCGTGGGAAATACGAAGGAGGTTTTTATTTTGTCTAGAGTCAGGAAGGTTTCGCAGAAAGTAGACTCAGGATGGGAGAAATGCTTGGAACACTTTTTATTGTTTAAGAAATCGCAAGGATTGGCTGAAAGAACCCTTAATGACTACCATTACCATGTCAGCCAATTCTTCCAGAACTCACGATTGTCTTCAATGGGTAACTACGAGGCTTTACGATTAGCTGTAATGAATTACTTTGCAGAAAGCTCAAACTTATCTCCATCAACATTTAACACGCGAAGAAAGACTCTTAAGGTATTTTTTAACTGGGCTATGGACGAGGGGATTATTTCCGATCATCCTCTCGATGGAATTAAAAAACGGAAAGAAGATGAGAAACCGAGATCGGTTAAAGAGGACCAAATCAAAAGCCTTTTATCCTCCTTAAAGTTGAATACTTATGTCGGAGTTCGGGATTATGCACTTATACTTTTAACAATGGATACGGGAATTCGACCAAGTGAGGCTTTTGGATTGGTAATTGGAGATTTCAATTTCAAGGCTTTGGAGGTTAATATACCCCCTAGTGTAGCAAAAACCAGAGTATCACGAACCCTTCCTTTAACAGCAATTACTGTTGATGCTATAAGGAAACTCATTATGGCGAGACATTCGGATTGGAAAGAATCAGTTCCATTGTTTTGTACGGAAGATGGTCAACCAATGAATCGTTTTGTTTGGGATAAACGAATGAATTATTATAGTCAACAAATTGGAGTGAAAATTCGACCATACGATTTAAGACACTCTTTTGCAGTAATGTTCCTTCGATTTGGAGGAAATGCTTTTTCACTTCAAAGGACTTTGGGGCATACAAACTTAACTATGACCAAACGGTATGTATCTTTGACTGAAAACGATCTACATCAACAACACGCTATTGCGACTCCGATAAATCAGTTAATAAGCAAGAAACATAGGGTCAGAAAATTGTAGTTTGTAAAATAATTATGTATTTTAGTGACTATAATTTAGGGTTCGCTGAACAGGGGAAAACGCCCTCAAAAAGCCGATTCAGCGAACCCCCCAAGTTCCATGAGCAAGCCCAAAACGGACCTTGA